>NZ_JACCQQ010000068.1:0-204 GCF_014268345.1 Pseudomonas sp. SWRI18 | reverse complement strand
TGGGTGGCGAAGCCGCCCCAATAAAGGCATCGCCGAGCTTCAGGTAGAATCCGGTCGCCTGGTTTGGGGCTGCTTCGCAGCCCAGCGCGGGGCAAGCCCGCTCACTACAAATATGTGTAGATACCTATGGCTATCGCAGGCAAGCCAGCTCCCACAGTTTGATCCCTGGCGTGTCAGTCATATTTATGCAGCCTGCCTGACTTA
>NZ_JACCQQ010000067.1:0-204 GCF_014268345.1 Pseudomonas sp. SWRI18 | reverse complement strand
CCATCCTTGGCCCAGGACGGCTAACCCGGCGTCCTGCCGGGTTACCCACGGATTCAAGCCTGCGTTCGGCCAGCGTGGTTGACGGGGCGCCCCAGATCAAGATCAAGATCAAAAGCCAGAGCCAGAGCCAGAGCCAGAGCCAGAGCCAGAGCCAGAGCCAGAGCCAGAGCCAGAGCCAGAGCCAGAGCCAGAGCCAGAGCCAGA
>NZ_JACCQQ010000066.1:0-228 GCF_014268345.1 Pseudomonas sp. SWRI18 | reverse complement strand
CGAAAGCGGTGGGTCAGTTACCAATGTAATTGCTGACCCACCGCCTTCGCGAGCAAGCCCGCTCCCACAGTTTTAACCGAGTTCGACAGGCAATTACCGGTCGGCTCTAAGGCCGCCGCGCTTCTGCTTTTGATCTCGGATCGCCCCGTCAAACACGCTGGCCGAACGCAGGCTTTGGAGCGTGGGTAACCCGGCAGGACGCCGGGTTAGCCGCACTGGGCCATGGAT
>NZ_JACCQQ010000065.1:0-263 GCF_014268345.1 Pseudomonas sp. SWRI18 | reverse complement strand
CTGGATCACCTCCTTAATCGACGACATCAGCTGCTCCATAAGTTCCCACACGAATTGCTTGATTCATTGAAGAAGACGATAAGAAGCAGCCTAAATAGGGTTGTAGCTTAGTTGGTTAGAGCGCACCCCATGCTCTGTGGTAAAGAGCAGGGTGAGGTCGGCCTTAGCAGCTCGAAATTGGGTCTGTAGCTCAGTTGGTTAGAGCGCACCCCTGATAAGGGTGAGGTCGGCAGTTCGAATCTGCCCAGACCCACCAATTTTGT
>NZ_JACCQQ010000064.1:0-270 GCF_014268345.1 Pseudomonas sp. SWRI18 | reverse complement strand
ATCTTGACGATGACCTACTCTCACATGGGGAAACCCCACACTACCATCGGCGATGCATCGTTTCACTGCTGAGTTCGGGATGGGATCAGGTGGTTCCAATGCTCTATGGTCGTCAAGAAATTCTGTATACCAGACCGTTGTGTGAACAACGTGCCGGTGAAAATTCATGGACTTCTACAAAAACAAAACCCCATCTGCTTTCGCAAATGGGGTTTCGGAATTTAATCTTGACGATGACCTACTCTCACATGGGGAAACCCCACACTACCA
>NZ_JACCQQ010000063.1:0-288 GCF_014268345.1 Pseudomonas sp. SWRI18 | reverse complement strand
CGGCGACCAATGCGGTAGGCGAAAGTGAGGTTTATCGGTACGACGAGCAGCACGTCATTCTTGAGCGTGGGTTGGCCGGTGGGGCGAGTTTTTTCTGGCAATGGGAACGGGCTGGCAAGGCAGCACGGTGTGTTCGGCATTGGGCCAGCTTTTCGCAGATGGATACGCGGTATGTCTGGGATGACAACGGCCAGGTCACGGTTTTTAACGCCGATGGCAGCCAGGAAGTCTATGTCCACGATGATCGGGCGCGCCTGGTACAGCGCGTCGATCCGGATGGTGCCCAGC
>NZ_JACCQQ010000062.1:0-313 GCF_014268345.1 Pseudomonas sp. SWRI18 | reverse complement strand
AGATCAAAAGCAGATCAAAAGCAGTGGATACCCACCGAATGCATCTGAATGAATGAAGATCTAAATGTGGGAGCGGGCTTGCTCGCGAAGGCGGTGTATCAGCAACTACATCTGTAACTGACCCACCGCCTTCGCGAGCAAGCCCGCTCCCACAGTTTTGACCGAGTTCGACCACAACATACCGGTCGGCTCTAAGGCCGCCGCGCTTTAGCTTTTGATCTGGGATCGCCCCGTCAAACACGCTGGCCGAACGCAGGCTTTGGAGCGTGGGTAACCCGGCAGGACGCCGGGTTAGCCGCACTGGGCCATGGAT
>NZ_JACCQQ010000061.1:0-327 GCF_014268345.1 Pseudomonas sp. SWRI18 | reverse complement strand
CAACCGTCAGCCGGCCTTTGTCGTCATAAGATTTGAAGTGCTGGGCACCATCCGGATCGACGCGCTGTACCAGGCGCGCCCGATCATCGTGCACATAGACTTCCTGACTGCCATCGGCGTTATGCACGACAACGCTGCCGTCATCATTCCAGGCATACCGCGTGTCCATCTGCGAAAAACTCGCCCAGTGCCGGACACACCGTGCCGCCTTGCCAGTTCGTTCCCATTCCCAGTAGAAACTCGCCCCACCGGCCAACCCACGCTCAAGAATGACGTGCTGCTCGTCGTACCGATAAACCTCACTTTCGCCTACCGCATTGGTCGCCG
>NZ_JACCQQ010000060.1:0-474 GCF_014268345.1 Pseudomonas sp. SWRI18 | reverse complement strand
TGTTCCTGGCCTGGGCGACGCGGGGCATGGGGGTGCAGGTTCGGCTGGGGGTCCAGACGCTGGGGCCTATCAAGTCCGGGTGGGTGCGCACCTGGCTGCAAAGGTTGGCGGATCAGCTTGTGGGGCCTGGGTTGGAGCCGCATGTCGAAGTGGCCAAGCCGTTGCTGCTGGGGAGCGCGGCGACGCCGATCAAGGCCGTGCCGGTTGCGCCGTTGAAGGCTGGGGATCAGCTGGTTTCGAATCCGGTGCCGATGGTTCGCAACAAGACCCAGCGGACGGCGTTGGTGCGGCAGGAACATGTCGATGACGTGCCTGCGGTTGCGAAGAACCCGGCGGGGGATGCGGCGGCGGCTTCGGACAAGACCGCCACCAACGGTTGCCCGGTGTCGATGGTCACGGGCGAGGAATTGCTGACGCTGACCGATGGGGTGCTGGACGGGGTTTTGCCGTTTGAGTGGACACGGTTGTACCGCA
>NZ_JACCQQ010000006.1:0-254286 GCF_014268345.1 Pseudomonas sp. SWRI18 | reverse complement strand
CGACATTGGACGGCTGGTTTCGGCGACCAATGCGGTAGGCGAAAGTGAGGTTTATCGGTACGACGAGCAGCACGTCATTCTTGAGCGTGGGCTGGCCGGTGGGGCGAGTTTCTACTGGGAATGGGAACGGACTGGCAAGGCGGCGCGGTGTGTCCGGCACTGGGCGAGTTTTTCGCAGATGGACACGCGGTATGCCTGGAGTGATGACGGCAGCGTTGTCGTGCATAACGCCGATGGCAGCCAGGAAGTCTATATCCATGATGATCGGGCGCGCTTGGTGCAACGCATCGACCCGGATGGCGCCCAGCACTTCAAATCCTACAATGACAAAGGTCGGCTAACGGTTGAGCAAGACCCGCTCGGGGCAATCACGGCGTATCAGTACGACGAAGCCGGACGTTTGGTGGCGTTGTTTCCAGGGGATGACGAGCCGACGACCTACGAGCATGACAACGGTTTCGTGCGGGTGGTGCGCCGTGGTGAAGCGGTCTGGAAATACGAGCGTAATGACCAGGGCGACGTTACGCGCAAAACCGATCCTGACGGCAATGCTACGGACTACAGCTACAACAAATACGGACAACTGACCCAGGTCCGGTACCCGGATCACAGCTGTCATCGCTTGGTATGGAATGCGCGCGGCCAGTTGCTGGAAGAGCAGTTGCCAAACGGCGGGACCAAGCGCTATCGCTATGACGGACGGGGCCGCCAGATTGCGCGCGAAGACGAACACGGTGCGCTGACCCAGTATCAGTGGGATGCCTCAGGCCGCTTGCTGAAACTGACTCAACCCGGTGACGCCACGCGGGAATACAGCTACAACCCCTACGGAAAAATCACCTCCGAACGCGACGAACTGGGCCACGTCACTCGCTACGAATATGCCGACGGCCTGCACCTGATCAGCCGCCGCATCAATGCCGACGGCACCCAGGTCAACTATCGCTACGACAACGCCAGGTTGTTGCTGACCGAGATCGAAAACGAATCAGGCGAAACCTACCGACTCCAGTACCACAGCAATGGCCTGATCCAACAGGAAGTCGGGTTTGACGGAAAACGCACCGCCTACGCCTACGACCTCAACGGCAACCTCCAGGAAAAAACCGAACACGGCGACGACGGCAGTCAGCTAATCACCCGCTACGAACGCGATCACGCCGGGAGACTCGTACGAAAAACCCTGCCCGACGGCAACATCATCGATTACACCTACGATCGCCAGGGCAATCTCCTCAGCGTCGACGACGGCCACTGGGCGCTGGCCTACGAATACGACCCACAAAACCGCCTCACCGCCGAACACCAAGGCTGGGGCACCCTGCGCTACGGCTACGACGCCTGCGGCCAGCTACAAAAACTGCGCCTACCGGATAACAACCGCCTCACCTTCAATCATGACAAAGGCGGCCATCTCGCCAGCGTCGAACTGAATGGTGACGTACTCACCTCCCATCTCTTCAAGGCAGGCCAGGAACACCAACGCCAACAAGGCCAGCTCCTCAGCCACTATCACTACGACGATCAACAGCGCCTGCACGCCCACGCCGTCACTCAACAGGAACATTACCTTTACGAGCGCCACTACGATTACGACAAATCCGGCAACCTCACCCGCCTCAACGACACCCGCAAAGGCGAACACCACTACCACTACGACCTACTCAACCACCTAACCCGCGCCGACCACTCCCAAGGCGAACAGGAACGCTTCGCCCACGACCCGGCCGGCAACCTGCTCATGCAAGACCGCCCCGGCCCCGACATCGTCGCCGGCAACCGCCTGATGATCCAGGGCGACCGCCACTACAACTACGACGCCTTCGGCAACCTCATCCGCGAACGACGCGGCAAAGGCCATCAACTCGTCACCGAATACCACTACGACTGCCAGCACCGGCTGACCAGCATCACCCAACCCAACGGAAAAACCGCCAGCTACCGCTACGACCCGTTTGGCCGACGCATCAGCAAAACCGTCGACGGCATCACCACCGAGTTCTTCTGGCAAGGCGACAAACTCATCGCCGAACACCATGCGGAGCGACACCGCAGCTATCTCTACGAACCGGACAGCTTCCGTCCGCTGGCATTATTGGAAGGCTTCGGTCCAAAAGAAACCAAGCCCTACCACTACCAACTCGACCACCTCGGCACACCACAGGAACTCACCGCCCCGGACGGCGAAATCGTGTGGTCCGCGCATTACCGTGCCTATGGCGAAATTAGCCGCCTAGACATAGGAAAAGTCGACAACCCGCTGCGCTTCCAGGGTCAGTACTTCGATCAAGAAAGCGGCCTGCACTACAACCGCCATCGCTACTACAATCCGGATATTGGTCGTTACCTGACGCCGGACCCAGTGAAGCTGGCGGGTGGGATCAACGCTTACCAATACGCGCACAACCCTACGGGCTGGGTTGATCCACTGGGTTTGAACCCCTGCCCAGGCAGGGACGGATGCAAACCGCAATCAACGGTAGAGAACCCAACCGAGCAATTGAGCGTTGATGAGCGGTCTCCATCAATACCTCAGCAAAAACGAGGATATCTGTATCGCGGGGATTCAAGAGAACCCGATGAAATATTTGAAACCGGATTCGAAAGCAGAGGGACGAGTACTGATCTCTATCTGCACTCTTTAAACAATGCCAGCCCTCCCAGCAACTTCGTCCCCACCTCCACCTCGAGGGCGCAGGCATTGGTATTTGCGTCAAGCTACGGGTTTGAAGAGGGATTTCTCTACACGCTTAAAAAAATCCCCGGAAGAGACGTAAACAAAGAACTTGGGACACGCTCCAAACACAAAAATGAAGCAGAAATTGCAGTTCCGGGGCGTATAGAATCAAAAGACATTTTAGGGGCATCACCCGTCAATGAAGATGGCACCTTCAAGGGGTACACGATATTGAATCCTAATAGGACATACCCATGAAATCACGTGAGATCACCCTCATCAAAAACGGTATCCGTGAAAACGCAGTGGTCGAATACGAAGCGGGCAAGCCAACCCTTAACTTACTGCTGAACAACGGGCTGCGTAAAACCTATACCGCACTCGATCTGTACGACAGCTTCGGCCTGATGAGAGCCGATTTGAAAGACATCCAATTCTTATGCAAGGGCGCCAGGATCAATGTGCATACATCCGGCATGTCTTCCCATATGTCAAATGGCCTTGTCGCGTATGAGCTGACGATGGGACAGCCAGACGGTGAACTTGTCCATATCTTTGCCTACGAAGAAGTTGATCTGACCAACGACATACAGGAGCAACATGACTTCTGTCTGCGCTGGGCAGAATCGTTCCAGGAACAGCGATATGGTTCAGGGTCTATGTAGTAAGCATTCCATGTGATCGTTCCCACGCTCCGCGTGGTAACGCATCCCGTGACGCTCTGCGTCACACGGCGGGACGCGGAGCGTCCCAGGCGGCATTCCCACGCGGAGCGTGGGAACGATCAATGGCAACGCCGGTTTGCCCGGGAGAATGTGGGTTTACCATCCCTCTTTGAGCATCCGCAATTCCAGGTGTTGCAGGAGCATGATGGTCTTCCCATCCAAAATTTCACCGCCCTGCACCATCCCCAACGCCTGCTCGAAACCCAACTCCAGCACCTCGATATCTTCCCCCTCTTCCGCCAGCCCGCCACCGGTTCCAACCCGATCCCCAGGCTGATATTCACCGATGAAAAAGTGAATTCGCTCCGTCACCGAACCCGGGCTCATGAACGCCGCGTAGACCTTCTCCACATGCCCCACGCGGTAACCGGTTTCTTCCTCCGCTTCCAGGCGGATACGTTCCTCGGGGCTGGCATTGTCGAGCAACCCGGCAGCCGCTTCGATCAGGTAGCCGTGGTAATCATTGACGAAGGTGGGCATGCGGAACTGGCGAATCAGCAATACCGTGCGCTGCTCGCGGTTGTACAGCAGGATGGTCGCGCCATTGCCACGGTCGTACACCTCGCGGGTCTGGGCCTGCCAACTGCCGTCGCGGCGGCGCAGGTCGAAGCTGTATTTTTTCAGCAGGTACCAGTTTTCCGAGAGTGTCTCTTCGGCAGTGATGCGAACGGGGCTGTTGTCCATGATCAGTCCTTGGCTCAAAGGAGCAAGAGCATGTCGTGGGGGCAGCGTCAGCGTCAAGGTGAAGGCGCGCTTGCGAAGCTGTAACACTTTGCAAGCAATCCCCATATACGGCTGTCGTATTAATTCCTGCCCGTGGGGGCCATCTGGTAAAACCCCTGCTTCACCTTTTCCCTGGAACCTTCATGTCCTCTCGTTTTTTCTCGCGCCTGAGCCTGCGCTGGTTTCCCCTCCTGTGCATGGCATTGTTGATCGTCGGCCTGCCGGTGGGCTGCGCCATGCTGCAGCACAAGGAGCGTGAACTGGTGTTTCGCATCGAACCGGGTAACGCCAGTTGGTACAGCGGCTTGCCCAAGGCCGTGCAGGAATTTGAACTGAAGCCGGCCAGTTTCAAATCAGGGCAGACGATTCATGGCTGGTGGTACCCGGCGGATAACAAGGACGCACCCGCCATCCTCTACCTGCACGGCGTGCGCTGGAACCTGACCGGGCAGTTGTTCCGCATCGAGCAATTGCACGCCCTGGGCTATTCGGTGTTGGCCATCGATTATCGCGGGTTTGGCCAGAGCCACGGCGAGCTGCCGTCGGAAACCACCGTGTATGAGGACGCGCGCATCGCCTGGGAACGTTTCCAGGTGCTGCAACCGGACCCCGGCAAACGCCTGATCTACGGGCATTCCCTGGGCGGCGCGGTGGCCATCGACCTGGCTGCCGAGCTGGGCAGGCAAACGCCGCTGCCGGTGCGCGGGCTGGTGATCGAATCAACCTTTACCTCCCTTGGAGACGTGGCCACGGCGGTGGCAAACACCTCGCTGCCGGTGCGTTGGCTGCTGTCACAGAAGTTCGATTCCATCGACAAGATTGCCGATATCCATATGCCGCTGCTGGTGGTCCACGGCCTGGACGACCGCTACGTACCACCGCGTTTCAGCCAGCAGCTGTTTGAAGCCGCTCAAGAACCCAAGCGCCTGCTGTTGGTGCCCGGCGCCAGCCATAACAACAGCATGAGCCTGGCCGGCCGCAGTTATGGCCAGGCGTTGGATAAGTTGATGCACGTGAAGATGCCGCCTGGCGTTGTCACGCATTCCAGAGGCCGCAACGGCGACTCGTAAAAACGCTTTTCGGCACTGGGTTCGCGCTTGCCTGTCAAGCGCAAACCCAGCCCATGCTGGGCCAAAACAAAAGTTGATCAAATAATGACCTCGGCTTAGATCGCCAACCCTGCCGGGGCTTCACAAAGTTATCCACAGAGATACCCACGGTTTCCGTGGACAACTCTTTTTATATTTTTACGATTTTTTTGCTCGGCCAACCGTTTCTGGAAAGGTACCCGGCAACAAAATCTCGCGATTCACATCGCGTATATCGTTATACCCACACAGCGCCATCGACACGTCCAACTCACGGGCGATGATATCAAGTGCCTTGGTCACGCCCGCCTCGCCCATCGCACCCAAGCCATACAGGTGGGCGCGGCCGATCATGGTGCCTTTGGCACCCAGGGCCATCGCCTTGAGCACGTCCTGGCCGGAACGAATGCCACCATCAAGCCACACCTCAATGCGCTCGCCCACCGCTTCCACAATCGCCGGCAGTTGGCTGATGCTCGACGGCGCACCATCCAGTTGGCGACCACCGTGGTTGCTCACCACCAATGCATCGGCACCGGAATTGGCGGCCAGGCGCGCATCTTCCACATCGAGGATGCCCTTGATGATCAATTTGCCGCCCCAGCATTTCTTGATCCACTCCACATCGTCCCAACTCAAGCGCGGGTCGAACTGTTGAGCGGTCCAGGAAGACAGTGAGCTCATGTCGGCCACCCCTTTGACATGCCCGACGATATTGCCGAAGCCATGGCGCCGGGTGCCGAGCATGCCCATCACCCAGCGTGGTTTGGCGGCCATATTGAGGATATTCGGCAAGGTCAGTTTCGGCGGTGCAGACAGACCGTTGATCAGGTCCTTGTGGCGCTGCCCGAGGATCTGCAAGTCGAGGGTCAGCACCAAGGCATCCACGCCGGCAGCCTTGGCGCGCTCGATCAATTGCTCGATAAAGGCACGGTCGCGCATCACATACAGCTGGAACCAGAAGGGCTTCCCGACGTGTTCAGCGATGTCTTCCAGGGAGCAGATGCTCATGGTCGACAAGGTGTACCGCAGGCCAAAGGCAGCGGCGGCGCGGGCGGTGAGGATCTCGCCGTCGGCGTGCTGCATACCGGCCAACCCGGTCGGCGCCAGGGCCACCGGCATGGCCATGTCCTGGCCGATCATCGTCGCGCGGATCGATCGTTCATCAATATTGCGCGCCACCCGCTGGCGGAATTTGATACCGGCGAAATCGCTTTCATTGGCGCGGTAGGTGCTTTCAGTCCAGGAGCCGGAATCGGCGTAGTCGTAGAACATCCGTGGGACACGTTTTTGCGCCAGCCTGCGTAAATCTTCGATGGTGGTCATCAACGACATCGAGGTCTCCTCTCCCTGAACTGAATGCTGAGAGTAGCCGCCCATCGACTGTGCAACCAGCCATAACGCTCATATCGTTTAGACGGCGACGTGGACGCCTATGAGTGGAGGTCGAGTAAGCACAGGCCGTCGGACGTTGCATGACCGCTGGCGGTGTTGTCGAAGATGCACCAAGTGGGAACGGAGTCCTGCACAGACCGGCTCAACAGCCGCGACAGTGCCTGCACCCGTTGCGGTCCATAAGCACTGTGGTAGATACGCGGCGATCCATGCAGGCGCCAATACCGCACGCCCTGCCAACCGGCCGGCGCGTCGCCCGTTTCGATCACCGGCGGGTCGGCGGCCACGCGGCCTATCTGCAAGTCCTGCAGCAGGCCTTCGGCGGCCAGCCAGCTCGGATGACGCGGTTCGAGCACTACATCGCCGGTAAAGCGCTGGCGCAATGCCCTGAAAAAAACACTGGCCACCACCGGTTCGAAGTGCAGCGAAGGCGGTAATTGCACCAACAGGCAGCCAAGTTTCGCGCCCAATTGCACGCATTGAGCAAGAAACTCATCCAACGCTGTTTCGCAACGCTGCAAGCGCAATTCATGGGTGATGCGCTTGGGCACCTTGACCGAGAAACGAAACGTCGGCGGCACCGATTGCCCCCAGCGCTCATAGGTCTTGGCCAAGTGCGGGCGATAAAACGAACTGTTGATTTCCACCGCATTGAAGCGTGAAGCGTAGCGCTGCAAGTGCGTGCCTTCACCGGCAAAGGCCGGCCAGGACTCACGCGGCAGGCTCCAGCCCGCACAGCCTATGTAAAGCGGTGCGGTCAAAACAGCACCTTGGCCGCATCGCGCATGAAAATCTCGATGGTCTTGGGCCCGACGCCGTCAAATTCAGCCAGGCGTTTTTCAAAGGCTTCAGGACTATCGCTGGCGTTGCGCATCCGGATGATGCTGCCGGCGTATTCGGCGTTGAGCTTGGCGCTGAGGTCGAGCAGGCGTTGCGCCGTGGTCTCGTCATAGCGCACGTAATGCGCACGGCCGAGCATGGCCACCAACTCACGCGAGGTGCAGTGCTGCAGTTTGCGCGCGGTGTCGCAACCTTGTTCTTCGACGATCACCTTGTAGGCCTGCGCCGCAATCGGCGCCTGGATACGCTTGCCCATCAGGAAACTGGCGATAAACCACTTGAACAGGCTGGCGTCATCTTCGCGCTGAAGCTCGATGCCCAGTTCGGACGCCGAAATAGCCTTGGCCATGTTCAGCGGTCCAGCTTGCGCTCGGCCTTGGCGGCCTGTTCATTGATCGCGTCGGTCTGGCGCTCGGTGTCCTTGATCGACGTGGGCGTGATCACTTTGTCGACGGTTTTGGTGTCGGGATTCGGGTGTTCCAGGGTCTGCCCCTTCGACGGACGCTCGCTGCCTTTTTGCGTCTGCTCGGAGCTGATGGGATCGGGGGTTTTGTCGGCGGGGTTGTGATCGGTCACGGTGCATCTCCTGGCAGTCAAAGCCCGCTAAAACAACGGGCAGCTATGCAGCAGAGCCCGGAGCATTTCGATAGTTCAAGTAAATTGCCCGCCCCACCACTGGCGAAAAAAATCCAAAAAAAATTAAACCTTTTGCGCAGCCCCCCGCTCAATTTTCAGGTAACGACATCACGTCATCCACAAGGAGATACACCATGACTACCAAGCTGATGAAACAGATGGGCCTGACTTTCGCACTGGTCGCCGGTTCGATTTCCGTCGCCATGGCGGCCACCTCCAATGACTTCGTCGACGAGGCGGCACAAAGCGGTATTACCGAAATCGAAGCTGGCAAGCTCGCGCTGCAAAAGAGCGGCTCGGCTGACGTGAAAACCTTCGCCCAGCACATGATTGATGACCACACCAAGGCCAACCAGGCGCTGATGGCGTTGGCCAAGAAACACGACCTGGAAGTGCCGGACGAAGCGGCCCTTATGGACAAGGCCAAGAAAGCCATCCTCGAAATGCGCGACGAATCGTTCGACAAGGCCTACGCCAATAACCAAGTCAACGCCCATGAAAAAGCGGTCGAACTGTTCAAGAAAGAGTCCACTTCCTCTGACAACGCCGAGCTGAAGGCTTTCGCAACCGAGAAGCTGCCGACCCTGGAACAGCACCTGCAAAAAGCCAAGGAGCTGCAAAGCAAGTACGCCAAGTAATTTCATTCACTGCACAGGAGGCATCCGAACATGAGTGCGCAACTCAACGGGAAGAAAATCCTGATCATCACGTCCAACACCGGCATCGAGCGCGATGAATTGCTCAAGCCCCTGGAAGCGCTGCGCGGTTTTGGCGCCACCGTGACCCATGGCTCCAGCAAAGGCGGGACTACCCAGACCTTTGTCGGCGACACCGAAAAGGACCAGACCGTGGAGTCCGACGTGCAATTGTCGGATGTGGTCAGCAAGGACTTTGACGCCCTGGTTATCCCAGGCGGGACGGTCAACGCCGACACCTTGCGTCAGGACGCAGCGGCGCTGCGCTTGATCAAGGACTTCGCCGAGGCCGGCAAGCTCATTGCCGCCATCTGCCATGGCCCGTGGACGCTGATCGATGCGGGCGTGGTCAAGGGCAAGACGCTGACCTCCTACAAGAGCGTACGCATCGACCTGGAAAACGCCGGCGCCGCCGGTTGGGTCGATGCCGAAGTCAAGCTGTGCACGGCCAATGGCTGGACGCTGATCACCTCGCGCACGCCGGACGATCTGCCGGCGTTCAACGAGGCGATTGCCAAGGCACTGGTTGGCTGAGCCGGCTCCGATGGAAAAACAACGCCCCGAATGATTCGGGGCGTTGTGCGTTACAAGCTGGCTGCAACCGAAACGAAACAGGCTCCGCATCTTGCGATACGGAGCCTGTTTGCAGGTTGCCGGGCGGGGCTTGCCTCAGCTCCTGCGGTGTTCCGGCATCTCACGCTTGGGCCCGAACATCGCCCAGGCAATCAGGCCGAACAACGGCACGAAGATCAATATGATCAGCCACAACCCTTTGGTCTCCCAGCCACCAGTGCTGCGCAAGACGACATTGATCGCCCACAATTCCAACAACAGCAGAATCACTGCCAAACCAATCCAGATATAGTGGATTTCCATGCTTCACCTCCTAGGTCGTATGTATTAGGTCAAATATTTGCCGCCAGGGTTCCATTAAATTTGCGACACCGCCGCTTCGTTGTGGAATGCAATGTTCCGCACGGCCAACCATGCAACCTGCACGACCAGCACCGCCTCAAGACGAACATATCTAATTGATTTTAATGAATATTTATAAATAGGCAGAGTTGGTACACCTGATGCACTGCTCCCATGGACGAGGCGTGCATTTCGACACGCCCTGAGTTTTCCGTGAGGTGTCACCCATGAATGCCATTGACCTGCTCATCGCCGACCACGAACGCGTGAAGGCCCTGTTGACTCAATTGAGTGAGTCGACCGAACGCGGGGTTAAAAAACGTACTGAGCTGCTGGCCAAGCTGGAGATGGAAATCACCCTGCACACCAAGCTTGAAGAAGAAATCCTTTACCCGGCTTTCCGCAAAGCCGGCGGCAAGGAACAGGACATCATGTACCACGAAGCCAAGGAAGAGCACCGCACCGTGGACTCCCTGGTACTGCCGGACCTGAAGCAGACCGAGCCGTCCACCACCGAGTTCTCGGGGCGCGTCAAAGTGGTCAAGGAACTGCTCGAGCACCATATCGAGGAAGAGGAAAGCGAGATGTTCCCGCAGGCTAAAAAGCTGTTGGGCAAGGCGCAACTCGAAGAGCTGGGTGCCGAAATGGAAGCCATGAAGGCGGCGTACAAAAAGTCGCAGTCGGCCAAGCCATTAGCGGCGTGACCCAGGCATGACCGGGGCCTGGAGATGATCCAGGCTTCGGGGCTATCCGAGTGTTATCAGACGAATTATCTACGCGATAGGGGATTGCGTCATGAAGACCAGATCGTCCCAACGGATTTTGCTTATCGTCGGCCTGTCAGCCCTGCTCACCGGCCCCGCCCTCGCCGCCTTTGGCGACAACCCTGAACCTGCCGCGAACCTCTTGAGTGGTGACAGCGCCACCGGCTCCGCGCTGCCGCCGGGGAATTTTCCCAGCAGCCCTTCCGACAGCGACAAGAAAAGCAAAGACACCGACGAGCAGCCGCGCAAACCGGCTGAGCCGGCCCGGCCCCCTGAAGATTCCGAACAAGACAGCCAGTCAAAAAACCGATCAGGCAGCTGACGGCTCATCCGCAGTCGGCGGCTCGGGCGCGAGCCCCCAGTCGCCGTGTTCGTACCAGTCGTCACCGAGCATTTCCGCCGGGTGCATGGTGCGGTCGGCGCCGTTGCCGCAGGCCAGGTCGGTCGCTGCGCAGTAGCGGTCACACCCCCAGCAGATGCGCTCGGGGTGTTTGGGATGCAAAGGAAAAGGCTTGGCCATGATGGGAGTCCTTGCCGGCGAACGGTGTGTTCACTTTAATCATGCAATGCGCGCCGGAACTTGATCGGCATCAAGCCAGGGCGATCGCGCACTGTTTCGGCCCTTTGGTTTGGTGTTGGCGCCTCAGGGTGGTGCGGCGCTGTCGAGGTAGTGAGCGGGCTTGTCCCGCGCCGGGTGGCGGAGCCGCCCTAACAAAGGCACCTCCGTTTTCCAGCTATCACCGAGTCGGCTGATTTTGGGGCGGCTTCGCCACCCAGCGCGGGACAAGCCCGCTCACTACAGTTTGGAGAGTCGCCGCTAGACTTTGAACCGCCCCACCATCTGATGCAGCGCACCCGCCATCCCTGCCAGGTCCTGCCCCGCCGTCTGCGTATGCATCGCCCCCTGCAACACTTGCTGCGACAGGTTGCGAATGCCCACCAGGTTGCGATCCACTTCCCGCGCCACCAGCGCCTGTTCCTCGGTGGCGCTGGCGATCAGCAGGTTGCGCTCATTGATCTGCGAAATAGAACGGGTGATCTCATCCAACGCCTCCCCCGAGCGCTGCGCCACGCCGAGGGTGGCCTGTACCCGCTCGCTGCTGCTGTGCATGGCGGCCACCGCCTGCTCGGTGTCCTGACGGATATTGCCGATCATCTGCTCGATCTCCTGGGTCGATGCCTGGGTGCGATGCGCCAATGCGCGCACCTCATCGGCCACCACCGCAAACCCACGCCCGGCCTCGCCGGCACGGGCCGCTTCGATGGCGGCGTTGAGGGCCAGCAGGTTGGTCTGGTCGGCGATGCTGCGGATCACGTCCAGCACGCTGCTGATGTCCTGCACGCGCCCGGCCAGTTGCTGGATACGTTCGGAGGTTTCCACTACGCCGCTCGCCAGGGTGTTGATCGACGCCACGGTCTCCTGCACCTGGGCCCGGCCGCGGTGGGCGGTCTGTTCCGACAGACGCGAGGCCTCGCTGGTGCTCACCGCATTGCGCGCCACTTCGTCTACGGCGGCGGTCATCTGGTTCACCGCCGTGGCCGCCTGTTCGATTTCCTGGCCCTGGGCCTGCAAGCTGCTGCTGGTCTGGCCGCTCACCGCACTCAGCTCTTCGGACGAACTGGCCACGCCGTCCACCGATGCTGCGATGTGCCGCACCATCTGGTTGAGGCTCTGCTGCATCTGATGCAGGTTGCGCATCACGCTGCCTTCGGCGCTGTTGCCCAGTGGCACCACAACGGTCAGGTCGCCCTGGGCAATATGGCTCAGCACGCGGGCGGCTTCGTCCGGCTCGCCACCCAAGGGCCGGATCACACTGCGCGTGACGATCACGGCGGCAGCCACCACCAGGGCCATGCACAGCAGGAACAGCCCGAGCATGTTGCGCCGGGCCTCGTCGTACAGCACCTGCGCCGCCTGCTCGCGCTCGGCGAACAGGCGCCCTTGCATGGCCATCAACGCGTCCAGGCTCTTGAACACTTCCAGCTCGGCCGGCATCACCTGTTGCTTGAGCTGGGCCAGGCCCTGCTCGCGGGCGCCCTGTTTGATCAGCGCCTGCACCTGGGTGAAGGCGGCCACGTAGGTTTCGCGATGCGCCTTCAAGGTCGCGTAGGCGGCTTTGCCTTCGGCGGTATCGAGCAGCGGTTCGAGGGTGGCGAACGCTTGGGTGATGCGCTGTCGCGTGGTGCCGATGGCTTCCTGGGCCTGGCGGTTGTCCTGGTCGATCAGCAGGTCGCGGGTGTTGCGGCCGTTATCGCGCACGCCGGTGGCGATCACCATGATCGGTGCGATCCGGGGCCAGTCCTGCTGCACGATCTGCTCGGATTGCTGCTTGAGGGTTGCCAGGTCGTGCAAGGCATAGAACACCAAGCCGACCAGGGCCAACGGCGCAATCGCAAAGCCGATGACGATGCGTTGTGCCGTGGTTAACTGTTTCATTCTTAACATTCCTTGATGAACACCTGCCCAGCGTGGGCAGCATCTATTAACTCGCTGAGGGCACTGATCACCCACGCAATACAAAAGCGGGAAACAACTCGCGCAAGCGGCCCCATAACTCCGGCAATGCGGCCTGTAGCGGTGCACTCGGCAATTGCGTGTCGAGCATGCTGGCCGTGCGCACCATCTGCACGGCGAAGCGTTGCACGCCAAGGGCTTGCAAACGTTGGGCCAGCAACAGCAGGCGCGTGGGGTCGATCAGGTGCCAATGCACCGTGGTGCGGCATTCGTACTGCACGCCACTGGCAAGCAAGGCATCGAGGCTGCGCCAGTTGGCGGCGCCGCTGCCCCTGACTTGCGTAATCGACTGGCAGTCTTCGGCCAGCGCCTTGACGTCAAACCCGACCCAGTCGGCATGGCGCAACGCATTGGCAAACCCGGCCGGCTTGATCCCCGCGCTGTGCAGGCCGATGTGAAAACCCATCGCGCGCACTTCGTCCATGGCCGCCGGCAGACCTTCCTGCAACGTCGGTTCACCCCCGCTGAACACCACCGCGTCGAGCAAGTCCCGGCGCCGTTGCAGGAACAGCAACACCCGGCGCCAATCCACCTCGGTGCTCGCGCGCGGCGGGATCAGGCCAGGGTTGTGGCAGTAACGGCAACGCCAGGCACAGCCCTGGCAGAACAGCACACAGGCGAGCATGCCGGGGTAGTCGAGGGTGGTCAGGGGCACCATGCCCCCGACCCGTAGCGCTCGACTCATTGGCGCCCGACCGCAGCCGCCGTTTCAGTGAAGTGCACGCGCTCCTTGTGCTCGGACTGCTTGCCGGGATTGAACGCCGACACCGGCCGGTGGTAACCCATCACCCGGGTCCAGATTTCGCAGCGCTGACGTTGTGGCTGGGATGCTTGCATGGTGGAACTCCTTGCGGGTTGGAAAATCGGTTCAGGCGTGCGAGGCCAGGGCCAGCACGTCATCGCACTTGGGGCAGAACTCATGCTCACCGGCGAGATAGCCGTGCACCGGGCAGATCGAGAACGTCGGGGTGACCGTGAGGTACGGCAGGCGGAAGCGCCCCAGCGCCTTGCGCACCAATTGCTTGCAGGCCTGGGTCGAGGAAATCTGCTCGGCCATGTACAGGTGCAACACGGTGCCGCCGGTGTATTTGCATTGCAGCTCGTCTTGCAGTTCCAGGGCTTCGAACGGGTCCTGGGTAAAGCCCACCGGCAGTTGCGATGAGTTGGTGTAATACGGCGCGACGTCGCTGCCCGCTTGCAGGATGTCCGGGTAGCGCTTGCGGTCTTCCTTGGCGAAGCGGTAAGTGGTGCCTTCGGCCGGGGTTGCCTCAAGGTTGTAGAGGTGGCCGGTTTCTTCCTGGAACCGCAACAGGGTGGCGCGCACGTGGTCGAGCAACCTGAGGGCAAATGCGCGCCCCTGTTCGGTGTGCATGCCCTGCTCGTCAGCGCTGAAATTACGCAGCATTTCGTGCATGCCGTTGAGGCCGATGGTGGAGAAGTGATTGCGCAATGTGCCCAGGTAACGTTTGGTGTAAGGGTAGAGGCCGGCGTCCATGTGATGCTGGATCACCTTGCGCTTGACCTCCAGGCTTTCCATCGCCATTTGCATCAGGCTGTCCAGGCGCTGCAGCAAGCCTGAGGTATCGCCTTTGAACAGGTAGCCCAGGCGCGCACAGTTGATCGTCACCACGCCCAGCGAGCCGGTCTGCTCCGCCGAGCCGAACAGACCGCCGCCGCGCTTGAGCAATTCGCGCACGTCCAGTTGCAGGCGGCAGCACATCGAACGCACCTGGTTGGGCTGCATGTCCGAATTGAGAAAGTTCTGGAAATACGGCAAGCCATAGCGTGCCGTCATCTCGAACAGGCGGTCGGCGTTGTCGCTGTCCCAGGGGAAGTCGTGGGTGATGTTGTAGGTCGGAATCGGGAAGGTGAACACCCTGCCCTTGGCATCGCCGGCCTGCATCACTTCGATGTAGGCGCGGTTGATCAGCTCCATTTCCGCTTGCAGGTCGCCATAGGCAAACGGCATTTCCTCGCCGCCGATCACCGGGATTTGCTCGCGCAGATCTTCGGGGCATACCCAGTCGAAGGTCAGGTTGGTAAACGGCGTCTGGGTGCCCCAGCGCGACGGCACGTTGAGGTTGTAGATGAACTCCTGCAGCGCCTGGCGCACCTGGACGTAACTGAGCTGGTCCTTGCGTACATAGGGCGCCAGATAGGTGTCGAACGAACTGAACGCCTGGGCGCCGGCCCACTCGTTCTGCAGGGTGCCAAGAAAGTTGACCATCTGCCCCAGCGCGCTGCCCAAGTGCTTGGGCGGCCCCGCTTCGACGCGGCCCGGCACGCCGTTGAGCCCTTCGTGCAGCAACGTACGCAGGGACCAGCCGGCGCAATAGCCGGCCAGCATGTCCAGGTCATGAATATGCAGGTCCGCCTCGCGATGCGCCCGGCCGATCTGCTCGCTGTAGACCTCATCCAACCAATAATTGGCGGTGACCTTGCCCGCCACATTCAGCACCAGCCCACCCAGGGAATACCCCTGGTTGGCATTGGCCTGCACACGCCAGTCTTCGCGGTCGAGGTATTCGTTCATCGAGGTAGCGACTTCGATCAGGGTCTTGCGGTCGCGCCGCAAGCGGCCATGTTGTTCGCGGTAGACGATGTAGGCGCGCATCGACAGGAAGTAACCGGCGTCCATCAACACGCGCTCGACGCTGTCCTGGACTTGCTCTACATCCAGTTGTTCGATGCCTCTGAGCCGTGCGAGGACAGCGCCCAGCAGCAGGTCGACGTCACTGGCTTGATATTCGCCGGTGGCGGTGCCGACGGCGATCAGCGCCTGGCGGATTTTTTCGGGGTTGAAAGGGACTAGATTGCCGTCGCGCTTTTGCAATCGGGTACTGACCAGCGGGCTGAGCGTGCTTTGCATTAGGGGGCTCCAAACACTACATATAGATATTTTTAATTCTTTAAACACAATATGCAGTGAGACTACGGTCAATCACTTTGCCAGCCATTGACCAGGATCAAGTCCGGGCGAAGATCAAAACGTGGGAGCTGGCTTGCCTGCTCCCACAGTTGACCGAGTTCGGCGTTAGCCACCGCTCATGTTCATGAACCGCACCACCTGCACTTCTCCCGCCCCGGTGAAATCATGGCGCAATGGCTTGCCCTTCAATGCCCCGTGCAAGGCTTCAACCAGCGGCCCATCGTCGAATGGATAACGCCTGAGCAACTCCCGAAAATCCACCGCCCGCTCCTGCCCCAGACACAGCAGCAACTGCCCTTCCACGGTCATCCTGACCCGATTACAACTGCCACAGAAATTATGCGAATTAGGCGAAATAAACCCGATGCGTGTGCCGGGATGCCGCGCCAACCGCACATACCGCGCCGGCCCGCCGCTGTTCTCTGTGCTGTCCACCAACCCATGTTCCCGCGCAATCACCGCGCGCACCTCATCGCTGGCGCAGAACGTCTCGCCCCGCGAACGGCCGACATCCCCCAGGGGCATTTCCTCGATAAAACTGATGTCGATGCCCTGCTCGATTGCATACCGCACCAGCGCCGGTACCTCATCGAAATTGCGCCCTTTCATCACCACGCAGTTGAGCTTGACCCGCTCGAACCCCGCGTCCCCCGCCGCCTCGATACCGTCGAGCACCCGGCGCAAGTCACCGTTGCGGGTAATCGTGCGAAAGCGCGCGGCATCCAGGCTGTCGAGGCTGATGTTCATGCGCTTGACCCCCGCCTCCATCAGCGGCCGGGCCAAACGCGCCAGCTGCGAGCCATTGCTGGTCATCACCAGCTCGCGCAAGCCGGGCAATGCGGCGATGTTGCGGCACAGCTCGACAATGCCCGGACGGATCAAGGGTTCGCCGCCGGTCAGGCGGATCTTGCGCACGCCCTGCCCCACAAAGAGCCTGGCCAGGCGTTCCAGCTCTTCCAGGCTCAACACCAGTTGGCGCGGCAGGAAGGTCATGTTTTTCGCCATGCAATACACACAGCGAAAATCACAGCGATCGGTCACCGACAAGCGCAGGTAATCGATTGAACGGCCGAGCCCATCCACCAGGCTCATGTCACTGCACCAACGGCGAGTCGGCGCCCTGCAACGCAAGGCCACGAATGTCCGCCGCGCCGATCAGGGTTTGCAGGTACTGCACCAACGCCTTCTGCCACACGCCTTGCTGCAACTGGGTGCGGATGGAACCGGCCACGGCTTCATAGGGCAGCGGCTGGCCTTCGATGCGCTGGTCGATGCTGATCACGTGCCAGCCGTAACGGCTCTCCAACGGTTTGCCCGCCAGGCCCGGCGCCAGGGTGAACAGCTGGCGCTCCAGTTCCGGTACGGTCTGGCCCTTGCTGATCTGGCCCAGCGAGCCGCCCTGGGCCTTGGACGGGCACGCCGAATACCTGAGGGCCAATTCGGCAAACTGGCCCGGCTGCTCCTCCAGGCTCAGCAGCAAGACTTCTGCCTGGCTGTGCGCCAGATCACGCGCCTCGGCGTCGTCCGGCGCGCATTCGAGCAGGATGTGCCGCACCGCCAGCAACGGCGCGCTGTGGAAACGCCCACGGTTGTTCTCGAAATAACGTTCACAGGTGGCCTCGTCACACTCGGGCACCTTGACCTCGCGCTCCAGCAACAAGCGCGTGGCCGCTTCCTCTTGGTTTTCGCCGGCGGCGATCTCCACCGCCAGCCCCAGCGCGGCGATGCGCTGCTGCAGCAACTCGCGAATCACCAAGGCGCGAGCGGCCAGGTAAACCGCCGACTCGCGGCTTTCGGCCGGGTGATACTGCAGCTCCAGGGCCATCGCCTCGGGCGTGACCGGCACGCCGTTGACGCTGATGATCGGCCATTCCTGTTCACTGCTGGCGATCAACTCAGGCTCAAGCGGCACCGCGGCTTCAACCACCGCCTCTTTGGCCGATGAACCGCAACCGCCGCTGCCGCCATTGCCGCCACCACATCCGCATCCACTGGTCATGCTGTTCTCCTCATTTCTGCCGCACGATTTGATAACGACGCCCCAGGTACCAGACCGGCGCGCTGACCATGTGCACCAGGCGGGTAAACGGGAACAGCACGAACAGGGTCAAGCCCAGCGCCACATGCGCCTTGTAGATCAGCGACACCGGCGCGATCGACGCCGCCGCTTCCACCGGCCGCAACAGCACCACGTTCTGCGCCCAGTCGGCGAGCATCACCATCACCGAACCGTCCATATGGCCGGTGGAAGCGACAATGGTCAGCAGCCCCAGCAGTAACTGCGCGAGCAACACCAGCAGGATCAGGATGTCCGACGGGCTTGAGGTCGCCCGCACGCGCGGGTCGCTCAGACGACGCTTGACCAGCATCAGCAAGCCCACCAGGCACAGCAGGCCGAAGAAGCCGCCGGAGACCATCGCCAGCAACTGTTTGTTTTCAGTACTGATCACATGGTGGTAGATCGACGCCGGGGTGAGCAGGCCGACAAAATGCCCGGCCAGCACGAACAGCACGCCGATGTGGAAGAAGTTGCTCGCCACGCGCATGCCACGGTTATTGAGCATCTGGCTGGAACCGGCCTTCCAGGTGTACTGCGACAAGTCGAACCGCGCCCAACTGCCCAACAGGCAGATCGCCAGGGCCACATAGGGATACACCCCGAATACCAGCAAATTCCACTTAGACATTACCCACCTCCCCGGCAGGCGCTGCGGCCCGGCCTTCCTGCTGAAAATCCACCCAATGCAACGGCACCGCGCTTTCTTCGCGGGCCTTGCCCGGCGCGCTCGGTAGTGAACCGCAACGGTCCTGCTGCTCGGTCTGCATAAAGTCCACCGCCTCTTCTTCCCAGATCTTGTCCAGGGCTTCGAGGGAGTCGTCGCGCGGCTCGGCGGCGACCTGGGCACGCAGCTCGGCCACCGCCTGGTGCGGCTCGGCGCCGGCGATTTGCAGCAGCGCACGGAAGCAGCTGGCATAACCGCTCTCACGCTCGTCCAGCCGCGCGGCGAGCAACGCCAGCAAGTGCGCCACATCCGCCAAGCCCTCGCGGGCCTCGATGTCTTCGCGGGTGGACAAAAACTCCAGGTACAGCGGGATATAGTCCGGCAGCTCCTTGACGCCGATGGCAAACCCGGCGGCTTCGTACTGCGCCATCATGTCGACCATCGCCTGGCCGCGGTCACGGGACTCGCCGTGCACATGCTCGAACAACAACAGCGACAGCGACCGGCCCCGACCGAAGAGCGCGCCGTAATGTTCCTGGCCGTCCATCAAGTCATTGGCGCAGATCAGCTCCAGCAACTCGAACAACGCACCGCGCTGCTTGGGGCTGATTTCCCGAGATTCGAGAATCGCCTGCTCCAGCTCGTCGCGGCCGTTCACCAGAGTTTCAGTGGGGTAGTCCAGCAACAGTGAGATCACTTTAAGAATGCGCATGGCTCAGTCCTCCCAGATCTGTACGGTTTTGAGCACGTCGCGGCGGTTCGCCTTCTTGGCACCGAACATGTTGGTGTCGGAACTGCCGCTGCAGCCGCTGCCAAAGCTGAAACCACAGCCGGAACGCTCGGCAAAGGCGTCGCTCATGGCGTCTTCACGGTGGGCGCTGGGCACCACAAAGCGGTCTTCGTAGTTGGCGATGGCCAGGTAGCGGTACATTTCTTCCACCTGGCTCACGCTCAGGCCGACGTCTTCGAGTACTTGCAGGTCTTCGACGCCGTCCACTTGCTGGGAACGCTTGAACGCACGCATCGCCAACAGACGTTTAAGCGCACGCTTGACCGGTTTTTCATCACCGGCCGTGAGCATGTTCGCCAGGTAACGCAGCGGAATGCGCAGGCTGTCGACATCCGGGATCACCCCGTTCATGCCCACGGTACCGGCGGCTGCCGCATTCTGGATCGGCGAGAGTGGCGGCACGTACCAGACCATCGGCAAAGTGCGGTATTCCGGGTGCAGCGGCAGCGCGAGTTTCCAGTCCACGGCCATCTTGTAGACCGGCGAGCGCTGGGCCGAGTCGATCACCGACTGCGGCACGCCATCGGCCAGGGCCTGGCGGATCACCGCCGGGTCATTCGGGTCGAGGAAGATCTCCAGTTGCTTCTCGTACAGGTCCTGCTCGTTGGCGGTGCTGGCCACTTCGCTGATGCGGTCGGCGTCGTACAGCAACACGCCGAGGTAGCGGATACGCCCTACACAGGTTTCGGCGCACACGGTGGGCATGCCGGCTTCGATACGCGGGTAGCAGAAGATGCACTTCTCGGACTTGCCGCTCTTCCAGTTGAAGTAGATTTTCTTGTACGGGCAGCCGCTGATGCACATGCGCCAGCCACGGCATTTTTCCTGGTCGATCAGCACGATGCCGTCTTCTTCACGCTTGTAGATCGCGCCACTGGGGCACGATGCCGCGCACGCCGGGTTGAGGCAGTGCTCACACAGGCGCGGCAGGTACATCATGAAGGTGTTTTCGTACTCACCGTAGATGTCGGCCTGGATCTGGTCGAAGTTCTTGTCCTTGCGGCGCTTGGCAAATTCGGTGCCGAGGATCTCTTCCCAGTTGGGGCCCCACTCGATCTTCTGCATGCGCTTGCCCGACACCAGCGAACGCGGGCGCGCAGTGGGTTGGTGCTCGCCCAGGGGCGCGGTGTGCAGGTGCTGGTAGTCGAAGTCGAACGGCTCGTAATAGTCGTCCAGGCTCGGCAGGTCGGGGTTGGCGAAGATGTTCGCCAACACGCGGAACTTGCCGCCGATACGCGGGTTGATGCTGCCGTTGGCGTTGCGCACCCAGCCGCCCTTCCACTTGTCCTGGTTTTCCCATTCCTTGGGGTAGCCGATGCCGGGCTTGGACTCGACGTTATTGAACCATGCGTATTCCATGCCTTCGCGGCTGGTCCAGACGTTCTTGCAGGTGATCGAGCAGGTGTGGCAGCCGATGCATTTGTCCAGGTTCAGCACCATGCCGATCTGTGAGCGAATCTTCATCTCAGTTCTCCTCGATATCGGTCGGCAATGGCCGTGGCAGGTCATCGCCGCTGGAGCCATCGAGCCAGTCGACCTTGGCCATCTTGCGCACCACGACAAACTCATCGCGGTTGCAACCGACCGTGCCGTAGTAGTTGAAGCCGTAGGCCTGCTGGGCATAGCCGCCGATCATGTGGGTGGGCTTGAGCACCACGCGGGTCACCGAGTTGTGGTGGCCGCCACGGGTCTTGGTGGTTTCCGACCCCGGCACGTTCACGATGCGTTCCTGGGCGTGGTACATCATCACCATGCCTTCCTTGACACGTTGGCTGACCACCGCACGGGCGGTGAGCGCGCCGTTGACGTTGAAGCACTCGATCCAGTCGTTGTCCTCGATGCCCGCACGCTTGGCGTCGATTTCCGAGAGCCACACAATCGGGCCGCCACGGCTCAGGGTGAGCATCAGCAGGTTGTCGCTGTAGGTGCTGTGGATGCCCCATTTCTGGTGCGGGGTGATCCAGTTCAGCACGATCTCGGTCTCGCCGTTGCTGCGCTTGCCCTTCACGCCTTCGATGGTGCGGGTGTTGACCGGTGGCCGGTAGCTCATCAATTGCTCGCCGAACGCCTGCATCCACGGGTGGTCCTGGTAGAACTGCTGGCGGCCGGTGATGGTGCGCCATGGGATGTTTTCGTGGACGTTGGTGTAGCCGGCGTTGTAGCTCACGTGTTCATCCTCAAGGCCCGACCAAGTGGGGCTGGAGATGATCTTGCGCGGCTGCGCCTGGATGTCGCGAAAGCGGATGGCTTCGTGCGCCTTGGAGATCGCCAGGTGGCTGTGGTCGATGCCGGTGAATTCCGACAATGCGGCCCAGGCTTTCAAGGCGACCTTGCCGTTGGTTTCCGGGGCCAGGGACAAAATGACTTCGGCCGCATCTATCGCCGTATCGATCTTCGGCCGGCCGTGGCTGATGCCGGCGTCGCCTTCGTGATGGTTCAGCTCACCGAGGAACTCGACTTCTTCATCGGTGTTCCAGTTGATGCCCTTGCCGCCGTTGCCGAGCTTTTCCAGCATCGGGCCCAGGGAGGTGAATTTCTTGTAGATGTTCGGGTAGTCGCGCTCCACCACCGCCATGTTCGGCGCGTTCTTGCCGGGAATCGGCGCTACTCCAGCGCTTTTCCAGTCGGTGCCGCCGAACGGCTGGGCCAGCTCGCCGACGCTGTCGTGCATCAGCGGGACCGTGACCAGGTCTTGCTCAATGCCCAGGTGGCCGACCGACATGGCCGAGAACGCCTTGGCGATGCCCTTGTAGATTTCCCAGTCCGAGCGCGACTCCCACGCCGGGTCGATGGCCGCCGACAAGGGATGGATGAACGGGTGCATGTCCGAGGTGTTCATGTCGTCTTTTTCGTACCAGGTGGCGGTCGGCAAGACGATGTCGGAATACACGCAGGTGGACGACATGCGGAAGTCCAGGGTGGTCACCAGGTCGAGCTTGCCGATGGCGCCGTCGTCGACCCACTCGGCTTCGGTGGGCTTGCTTTCGCCGCCAAAGCCGATGTCTTCGTTCATCACGCCGTTCTTGGTGCCTAGCAGGTACTTGAGCATGTACTCATGGCCCTTGCCCGACGAGCCGAGCAGGTTGGAACGCCAGATGAACATGTTGCGTGGGAAGTTCACCGGGCTGTCCGGTTGCTCGCAGGCGAAGCGCAAGGTGCCGTCCTGCCAGGACTTGACCACGTAGTCTTTCGGGTCCATGCCCGCCGCCGCCGCGTCGCGGCAGATGTGCAGCGGGTTGGTGTTGAGTTGCGGCGCACTGGGCAGCCAGCCGGCGCGTTCGGCGCGGATGTTGTAGTCCAGGGCGTGGGTGGGGAACTGAGACTTGTCGGCCAGGGGCGAGAGCACGTCGTGCATGTTCATTTTTTCGTGGCGCCACTGTGAGCTGTGGCCGTAGAAGAAGCTGGTGCCGTTCATCTGGCGTGGCGGGCGGTTCCAGTCCAGGCCGAACGCCAGGGGCAGCCAGCCGCATTGCGGGCGCAGTTTTTCCTGGCCGACGTAGTGGGCCCAGCCGCCGCCGGTCTGGCCGACGCAACCGCAGAGCATGAGCATATTGATCAGCCCGCGGTAGTTCATGTCCATGTGGTACCAGTGGTTCATCGCCGCGCCGACGATGATCATCGAGCGACCCTTGGTCTTGTCGGCGTTGTCGGCGAACTCACGGGCGATCTGGATGGCTTTCTCGCGGCTGACGCCGGTGATCGCTTCCTGCCACGCCGGGGTGCCGGGCACGCTGGCGTCGTCGTAGTCCTTGGCCACGTTATTGCCGCCCAGGCCACGGTCGATGGCCAGGTTGGCGGCGGACAGGTCGAACACCGTGGCGACCTTGGCCACGCTGCCGTCGGCCAAGGTCACGCTGTGCACCGGCACGCGGCGGTACTGCACCGCCTCGCCGGCCACGTGCTGGAAGTGCTCCTGGGCTTCGCCGGCAAAATACGGGAAGGCCACTTCGGCCACGTCGTCACCGATCAGGCTGAGCTTGAGGTCGATCGCGCGGCCTTCACCGCCCTCTTTCGCCAGGATGTTCCACTTGCCCTTCTCGCCCCAGCGGTAGCCGATGGAACCCTGCGGGGAGACCAGCTCGCCACTTTCATCGAGGGCGATGGTTTTCCATTCCGGGTTGTTCTCCTGGCCGAGGTTGCCGGTCAGGTCAGAGGCGCGCAGGAATCGGTCCGGCTGGAAGCCTGCGCCGGGCGCAAAACCTGTCATCGGTTTGAGCATCACCAGCACCGGCAAATCGGTAAAGCGCTTGGCGTAGTCAGTGAAATACGCGCTCGGTTTATCCAGGTGAAATTCCTTGAAGATCACATGGTTGAACGCCTGGGCCAGCGCGGCGTCGGTGCCCTGCTTGGGGTTGAGCCACAAATCGGTGAGCTTGGCCACTTCCGAGTAGTCCGGAGTGATGGCCACGGTCTTGGTGCCTTTGTAGCGCACCTCGGTGAAAAAGTGCGCATCCGGGGTACGGGTCTGCGGGACGTTGGAGCCCCAGGCAATGATGTAGTTGGAGTTGTACCAGTCGGCCGATTCCGGCACGTCGGTCTGCTCGCCCCACACCATCGGCGAGGCCGGCGGCAGGTCGCAGTACCAGTCGTAGAAACTCAGGCACACGCCGCCGATCAGCGACAGGTAACGCGAGCCCGCCGCGTAGCTGACCATGGACATGGCCGGGATCGGCGAGAAGCCGACGATGCGGTCCGGGCCGTACTGCTTGATGGTGTAGACGTTGGAGGCGGCGATGATCTCGTTCACCTCCTCCCAGTTGGAGCGGATGAAACCGCCCATGCCGCGTTTGCTCTTATAGGAGTCGGCCTTGACCTTGTCCTCGACAATGCTCGCCCACGCCTCTACCGGCGGCAGGGTCAGGCGCGCTTCACGCCACAACTTGAGCAGCGGCTTGCGGATTTTCGGGTACTTGAGCCGGTTGGCGCTGTAGATGTACCAGCTGTAGCTGGCGCCGCGCGGGCAGCCACGCGGTTCGTGGTTGGGCAAGTCGTTGCGGGTGCGCGGGTAGTCGGTCTGCTGGGTTTCCCAGGTGATCAGGCCGTTCTTCACGTAGATCTTCCACGAGCAGGAACCGGTGCAGTTCACGCCGTGGGTGGAGCGCACGATCTTGTCGTACTGCCAGCGCGAACGGTAGACGTTCTCCCAGTCGCGGGACTCTTTGCGGGTCTCGCCGTGGCCTTCGGAGAACTCGTTTTGCTTACGGTTGAAGAACCGCAGTTGATCCAGTAAGTGACTCATGATGCTTTCCTCATCAGGCGTGCGGGGTGCGTTGCCCCGCGAATTCGGGTCGGACTAGCAGGGCGTGGCGCAGCCTTTGCGGGCGTACCACCACCAGGTCACGACGATGCAGCTCAGGTAGAAACCGACAAACAGGTAGAACGCCATGGCCGGGCTGCCGGTGGCGGCCATGGACGTGCCGAAGGACTTGGGAATGAAGAACGCGCCGAACGCGCCCATGGCCGAACTGAAACCCAGCACGGCGGCGGATTCCTTGCCGGCGTCTTTGAGGGCTTGTTCGCGCACGGCCGCGGGTTTGCCGTCGCTGGCTTTTTCATGCTGGGTACGGAAGATCACCGGGATCATGCGGAAGGTGGAACCGTTGCCCACGCCGGTGGTGATGAACAACAGCATGAACATGCCGAGGAAGCCGTAGAAGCTGCCGCCCTGGCCGTTCTGCGGCAGAAAGTGCAGCACGCCGAACACCATCACGATCATCAACACGAAGTTCCACAGGGTCACCCGCGCGCCGCCGAGCTTGTCCGCCAGCCAGCCGCCCAATGGGCGTACCAGTGCGCCGACCAGCGGGCCGAGGAAGGCGAATTTCAGCGCAACCACATCGGGAAACGAGGTCTTGATCAGCAGCGGAAAGGCCGCCGAGAAGCCGATGAACGAACCAAAGGTCGCCAGGTACAACCAGCACATCAGCCAGTTGTGCTTGCGCTTGAAGATCACCGCCTGCTCGCTGAACGAGGCGCGCGCGCTGGACAGGTCATTCATGCCGAACCACGCCGCCACGGTGACGGCGAGAATGAACGGCACCCAGATAAACCCGGCGTTCTGCAGCCAGAGTTGACTGCCATCCGGCAACGTTTGCGGTTGACCGCCCACCAGGCCGAACACGCCGAAGGTGATCACCAGCGGCACGCAGAACTGCATCACCGACACGCCCAGGTTGCCCAGGCCGGCATTCAAGCCAAGGGCGGTGCCCTGCTGGGCCTTGGGGTAGAAAAAACTGATGTTGGACATGCTCGAGGCAAAGTTGCCGCCGCCGAAACCGCAGAGCAAGGCGATCAGCACAAACACGCTGTAGGGCGTGCCCGGGTCCTGTACTGCAAAGCCCATCCACAGCGCCGGCAGCAGCAAGGAGGCGGTGCTCAGGGCGGTCCAGCGGCGCCCGCCGAAGATCGGCACCATGAACGAATAGAACACGCGCAGGGTGGCGCCGGACAAACCCGGCAGCGCGGCCAGCCAGAACAGCTGGTCGGTGGTAAAGCTGAAGCCGATGGCGTTGAGGCGCACGATCACCGTGCTCCACACCATCCACACAGCGAAGGCCAGCAGCAGCGCGGGGATCGAGATCCACAGGTTGCGGGTGGCGGTCTTCTTGCCGCTGGCGCCCCAGAACGCCGGGTCTTCGGGGCGCCAGTCATGGATCACCGGGCCCGAGGCGGGCTTTTGCGCGATGGACATGATCATTCTCCTTGGAGAGCTTGTTTGCCGAGCAACGGCTGTTTGCGGATTTCGCTGAGGTACATCCAGGTCAGGGAGACCCAGACCACGCCGTACATCAACATGAAGCAGGACGAGCGCACGCCGGTGAGGTCCACCAGGGCGCCGAACAGGATCGGCAGCACAAAGCCGCCCAAGCCACCGGCCAGGCCGACGATGCCGGACACCGCGCCCATGTTTTGCGGGTAGTCATTGGCGATGTACTTGAACACCGAGGCCTTGCCGAACGCGAAGGCGATGCCCATCACAAACAGCAGCACCGTGAACAGGGTGGCATTGAGGCCGATATGGAAATCGAGGGGGCCGTTGACGGTGGTGATTTGCAGCTGGGTCTGCGGATAGCTGAGCAGGAACAGGCAAACCCAGCTCACCCACAACACCCACCAGGTCACGCTCTGCGCGCCCCAGCGGTCGGACATCCAACCGCCGACCGCGCGCAGCACGCCGCCGGGCAGCGAGAAACACGCGGCCAGCAGCGCGGCGCTTTGCAGGCTGAAACCGTATTCCTGCACGTAGTACTTGGTCATCCACAGCGCCAGGGCCACGTAGCCGCCGAACACAATCGAGTAGTACTGGCAGTAGCGCCACACAGCCGGGTCCTTCAGGCACAGCAGTTGCTGGCGCAGGGTCGCGCCGCCGGCACTGCGGTGCGCCTTGTTCTCGCTGGTGAGAAACCAAAACATCAGCGCGGTGATAAACAGGATCGCGCTGAACACCTTGGGTACCAGGTGCCAGGTGCCGAGAGCAATCAGCGCCGGCGCGAGGAATTTGGTGACCGCCGCGCCCGCGTTGCCGGCGCCGAACACGCCCATGGCAAAACCCTGGTTCTCTTTGTCGAACCACTTGGCGACGTAGGCGATGCCCACCGAAAACGAGCCGCCGGCCAGGCCGACAAACAGGCCCAGTACCAGGAACTGCCAATAGGCGGTGGCGTAGGTGATCAGGTACAGCGGCAGCACGCAGGCGAGCATCAGCAGGAAGAACACGATGCGCCCACCGAAGCGGTCCGTGAGCAGGCCCAGCGGCAGGCGCACCAGGGAACCGGTCAATACCGGGGTGGCCGCGAGCAGGCCGAACTGGGTTTCGTTGAGTTGCAGCAGGTCTTTGATCGGCACGCCAAGCACGGCGAACATCATCCACACCATAAAGCAGACGGTGAAGGCCAGGGTGCTCATGCCCAGCACCAGGCCTTGTCTCATACGGGGTTGAGTCACGGTATGCGCTCCAGAAAGTGATTCCATGAGCGCATGGTTAGGGGCGAGACCCCCGCGCCGCTTGACCCAGATCAACGTCCGCCTGGGGGGTATAGGGCTATGCTGGGCCTGTCTACCTCCAAGGAGGTAGCTGCAACAACAAGAGAAAAGCTTTGTTTATCAATGGATTGCTCTGTTTTGCCGGTTGTTATCCGTGGGAGGGTTCGCCGGCAATTCTTTAGAGGTAGTGCGCCAGGGACGGCAGTGTTTACCCCCCTTTCCCGCTTCAGGTGCAACCATGCCGCTGCCTTGCCCGCTTCGATTACGTCGTCATGCTTGACTGGCTGCGCAGCTCCCTGCCCGCCCGTGCCGGCCTGGCGGTGATCCTGATCGCCATCCTGGCCCTGGCCAGTTCCCTGAGCGCCGGGCTGATCGCCTGGTTCAGCCAGGGCGATGCCGCCGCGATCAACACCGCAGGCTCGGTGCGCATGGAGACCTACCACCTCAGTTGGAAACTCGCCGCCGGCGCGCGATCGGATGAAGTCGCCGAGGTGAGCCACAGCCTGCAACGGCGTCTGGACAGCGAGTCGCTCAGGGCGGTTTTGGAAGACGGCCCCCAGAGTGCCCTGTTGCAGAGTTACCAGCAGATCCAGCAGCGCTGGAGCGACGAACTGCGCCCGGCGCTGATGCGCGGTGATGCGGCGCTGTTCCAGGCGAGCGCGCCGGCGTTTGTCGAGCAGCTCAACCAGTTCGTCAGCCTGTTGCAGCGCCAGAGCGAACGCAAGCAAGGCTGGCAGCAAGGCATCCAGGGCCTGGCGTTGTTCAGCACCTTGATCATCCTGTTGATCGGCCTGTACGAGCTGCAATACGGCGTGGTCAACCCGCTGGAAGAGCTGGTGCACGCCACCCGGCGTTTTCGCGACGGCGACTTCAAGACCCGGGTCAACCACCGTTCCGTGGACGAGCTGGGCCAACTCGCACTGAGCTTCAACGCCATGGCCGAGACCATCGAAGCGTCGCACCGCACCCTGGAAAGCCAGGTACAGCTCAAGACCCTCAACCTGCAACAAGCCAACGCCGCCCTCGAATTGCTCTACCAGAGCAGCCGCAGCCTGGCCACGCGCCTGGCCAATGCCGAGGGCCTGGATGAACTGATCCGGCGCTTCCAGAAACGCCTGCCGGGCTTGCGCCTGTCGCTGTGCCTGCAAGGCCACTTCCTGGCGCCGGCCCAACAGATGCTGGCGCTGCATGGCGAGCACAGCCGCAACGTCTGCGCGATCGGCGATTGCGCGACGTGCGAACGCCATCACGCCGCGCCGCCGCAGGTGTTCAGCATCAGCAACCAGGGCACGGAGCTGGGCGAACTCAAGGCGCACTTCCTCGACGGCCATGCGCCCCAGGATTGGGAGAGGCCATTGATCCAAGCCCTGGCCAACCTGATCGGCACCTCACTGTCGCTCAAGCGCCAGCGCGAACAGGACCATCGCCTGTTGCTGCTGGACGAGCGCACCATCATCGCCCGCGAACTGCATGACTCCCTGGCCCAGGCACTGTCGTACATGAAGCTGCAAGTGAGCCGCATGCAAACCCTGATCCGCCGTGGCGAGCCGGTGGAAACCCTGGCCACCGTCACAGGCGAACTGCGCGAGGGTCTCAACAATGCCTACCGCCAACTGCGTGAACTGCTGACGACGTTCCGCCTGCAGATCCACGACGCCGGGCTGGTGCATGAGTTGCAGGACACCGCCGAAGAGTTTTCCCGCCGTGGTGAATTCCAGGTGCACCTGCACGTGGACGCCCTGGCCTTCCAGCTCTCGGCCAGCGAACAGATCCATGTGCTGCAGATCACCCGCGAGGCGCTTTCCAACTGCCTGCGCCACGCCCACGCAGAAAATGCCTGGCTGCAACTGCGCCAGGTCGGCGAGACCGTGAGCCTGAGCATCGAAGACGATGGCCGCGGCTTTTGCGGCGCCGTCGACAGGCGCGAACACCACGGCCTGACCATCATGGACGAGCGTGCGCGCAGCCTGCACGGCGCCCTCGACATCAGCCCGCGCGAGCCCCAGGGCACCCGCGTGCAACTGCGCTTCCAGCCGGAATTCCTCGGCCAATCCCTACAAGGCACCGCCCCATGACCGCCCCTGCCCGCCACCGCATCCTGCTGGTCGATGATCATCCGATGATGCGCCACGGCATGCGCCAGATCCTCGAACTGGAAGACGACCTGCACGTGGTCGGTGAAGCCGGCAACGGCCAGGAAGCCCTCGACCAGATCGACAGCCTGCAACCGGACCTGGTGTTGCTCGACAACAACATGCCGCATATGAACGGCCTGGAAACCCTGCGCCGCCTGCGGGCCATGGACTATGCCGGGAAGGTCTTGCTGTTTACCGTGTCCGACGCCGAAGACGACATTCGTGATGCGCTGCGCCTGGACGCCAATGGGTATTTGCTCAAGGACATGGAGCCGGAACTGGTGGTGGAATTCATCCGCGATGCGTTGCACGGCGCCTTGGTGATCAGCCCCGGGCTGACGCGGGTGCTGGCCCAGGCACTGCGTTCACCGCAGCCGCATGCGGCGGTGGAGTTGACTGAGCGTGAGCGGCAGGTGCTGAAGACCATCGCCGGGGGTTACAGCAACAAGGTGATCGGGCATAAGCTGGGAATTACGGAAGGGACGGTGAAGGTGCATGTGAAGAATTTGCTGCACAAGCTGGGGCTGCGCTCGCGGGTGGAGGCGGCGGTGTGGGCGATGGAGCATTTGCGGCAGGTGGGGTGAGTTTTGGTTAAAAGATGGAGATCAAACTGTGGGAGTCCCCACTACATCTCAGACGTAGCGCTGTAGCACCGCAAACTGGGATCTCTGTGGCGAGCGGGCTTGCCCCGCGTTGGGCTGCGCAGCAGCCCCAAAACCAGGCGCAGAGAAATGCCTGACACATCGCATTCGTCTTCATCGGGGCGCTTCGCACCCCAACGCGGGGCAAGCCCGCTCGCCACACCAAGCCCGCTCGCCACAGAGACCCTGGTTGTTGCGCGACAGCGCAAGTCAGAGATTTGGAGGGAACTTCCAATTTTTTGCACCGCGTCAGGTCGCCAGACCGCGCCCTGCCCGCTCGAGATTGCGCCACAACCACGCCGGCAACACATCCGAATCCAGACTGTCGATCAGGTTCTTCAACCCCAACCCCAACTCCGTATCTCCCTCAATCACCAGCCTGCGCCGAAAGAACAACGTATCCGGATCCTCCTGCCGGCTGGCCAGCAACAGAAACTCCCGCCAGTTGCCACTGATACTCACCTGAGCCTCGGCTTTTTCAGCGATGCGCAACCCATCCGGATCCAAGGTCAGGTACCAGCACAACCCCAGGTCGGGGATGCGCAGGCACATCCAGCGCCCGCGCAGCAGGTCGAAACCGCCGTCGCGCAGCGGTTCGGCCAGGCAGCGGTTGAGCGCCTGTTGCAAGGCCAGGCGCTGCACGCGAAAGGGAACGCGGCGCACCAGCGGCAACAGACGATCGGCGCTCTTGAGCAACCACTGTTTGCGACTCAACACAGCCCCACCTCCTCGACCCGCAACATGCCGGCCTGGCCATGCCAGTAGCCGTTGCAGCCGTCGACGAACAGCGGCGGCGTGGCGCCCTGGCGCACCCGATCAAACGCGCGCACCACCTCGACCATGCCTTCGGCTCGCGGGCTCAAGCGCAGCAGATCGGCGCCACCGTTGACCAGCGCGGGGTAATCCGCGAGCAGGTTGGTGACCTCGGCCGACATCGTCTGAATGCCGTTCAAGGTGAACAACGCCTGCCCTTCCTGACTGCTCAACGCCATGCCATCCGGGTAGTTGATGCAGCAGAACTGGCAGTCATCCTTGGGCCGGTTTTCCGCGCGGGCGGTGAAGCAACGCGCTGAATAGGCCAGCGGCAAATGGCCGTAGGCAAAGATTTCCACTTCGGGCAACGGTCGGCCCAGTTCGCGCACCTGCGCCAGCACATCGGCGATCAGGCCCTGGGAGCATTCCACAGGGGGCACCCAGCGCTGCATGCCCGCGTCGAGCAGTTGCACCAGGGCGTGGCCGTTATACAGGTTGAGCGCCGGGCCGCCGACAAAGGGCAATTTGCGCTCGATCAACATCTGCACGGCGCCCATGTCGTTGGCCTCCACCAACAGCTCGCCGTTGTCGCACAGGCGGCGCAGGCTCGACAGTTCGGAGGCGGCTTCGATCAGCGTGAGACTCGACAACACGATCTGCGCCTGGCTGCTTGCCTGCAATTCACGCCCCAGGCCCAACCATTGATCCAGCGATAGCGCGCGGCGTTTGGCGCACACGGTTTCGCCCAGGTAAATCACGTCCAGGGGCAAGCCGGCCATGTCCGCATAGAAGCGGCCCAGGTGTTGCTTGTCCCAATAAAACAGCACCGGTCCCAGGCTGAGTTTCATCTGTGTCTCCTCACTGCCATGCACGATGGTAGGCGCCGAGCGTGGTCTGGCTGCCTTCGGATAACCCAGCCAGCACCTGGCGCCATTGGTCCTTGACCACAAAGCTGGCCGGCGCGCTACGGTGGACGTCCAGCGCGGCGCGCCAGACACGGGTGACTTGTTCCACATAGGCCGGGCTGCGTTGCCGGCCTTCGATCTTGACCGCTGCCACGCCGATGGCGCTGAGTTCGGGCAGCAGGTCCAGGGTGTCGAGGCTGGTGGGTTCTTCCAGCGCATGGAAGCGCTTGCCGCCCACCAGGAAGCGGCCTTTGCACAGAGTCGGGTAACCGGCGGGCTCGTCGGGGGTGTAGCGGTCGATCAGCACTTCACTGAGGCGTGCGCTCAGGCCGTCGGCGTCGTCGCTCCAGCGCACCGCCTTGGCCGGCGAACACACGCCGCACAGGTTGGGCGACTCGCCGGTGATATAGGACGACAGATGGCAACGGCCCTCGGCCATGATGCACAGGCTGCCAAAACCGAACACTTCGATGGGCACCGGACTGCTCGCGGCCACCTGCCTGACCTGGGCCAGGGACAGCACCCGTGGCAATACCGCACGGCGAATAGCGTAGCGCTCGGCATAGAACTTCAATGCCGCCGCGTGGGTGGCCGAGCCCTGCACCGACAGGTGCAACGCCATCTGCGGGTGCTGGCGGCTGGCGTAGTCGAGTACGCCGGGGTCGGCGGCAATCAGGGCATCCACGCCGTGGTCCGCCGCGCGGTCGACCGCACGTTGCCAGCGTGCCCAAATCTTCGGCTGCGGGTAGGTGTTGACCGCCACATACAGCTTGCGCTGGTGCTGGCGAATAAAGTCAACGGCACCGTCGAACTGCTTGTCGTCCATGTTCAGCCCGGCGAAATGCCGGGCGTTGGTGTCATCGCGAAAGCCTACATACACCGCATCGGCGCCTTGGCGCACGGCGGCTTTGAGCGCAGGCAGGTTACCTGCCGGACAGACCAGTTGCATGAGAGCTCCTTATTCAAAACCGGCAAAGGACAGAAATGGCACCGCCGCGCCCTTGAGCACTTGCTGCTCGCGCTCGACGATCACCAGGCCATCGGCCCAGCAGGCCGGGACGAGCATCGCCGAGCTTTGCTGGGGGTGCAGGGTCGCGCGCAGTTGCCCATCGCTGCCAGGGCTCAAACGTGCGCGCAGGTACTGGCGGCGCTTGTTGGGTTTGCCCCATTCAAAAGCGGCCGGCACGCTGACGGGCACCGGCAGTACCCGCTCCGTGCCCTGGGCCCGCAGCAGGAACGGGCGCACCACGATCAGCGCCGTGACCAGCGCGGCCGTCGGGTTGCCCGGCAGGCCGATCCAGTGTTTGCCCGCCACTTGGCCAAACGCCAGGGGTTTACCCGGCTGGATCGCCAGGCGCCAGAACTCGACCTTGCCCAGGGCCTGGATGGCCTGTTTGAGGTGATCTTCTTCGCCCACCGATACGCCGCCGGTGGTCAGCAGCACGTCGCATTCGGACGAAGCCAGCAGCAGCGCATCGCGGCTGGCCGCCAGCGCGTCGGCCATCACGCCGTAGTCATGCACCTCCACTCCCCAACCGCGCAGCAACGCCGCGACGAGGTAGCGGTTGCTGTTGTAAATCTGCCCCGGCGCCAGTGACTCGCCGGGTTCGCGCAGCTCATCGCCACTGCTGAGCAGGCACACCCGCAGCGGCCGGTAAACCTTGACCCGGGGGATGCCCGCCGCTGCCAGCAAGCCGATTTCCTGGGCGCGCAGACGCTTGCCGACGCTCAACACAGGCTGTCCACGTTGCAGCTCTTCGCCGCGCTTGCGCACGTGTTCGCCCAGGCGCAACGGCGGGCACCAGATACGTTGGCCATACACCCGACAGCGTTCCTGCGGCACCACGCTGTCGGCGCCGTGGGGCAGTGGCGCGCCGGTAAAGATCCGCACGGCTTGCCCGGCCTGCAACGGCACGTCACTGCTGTGCCCGGCAGCGATGCGCCCGCTCACTTCCAGGTAACCGCCCTGCTCCGGTACGTCGAACGCACGCAGTGCATAGCCGTCCATGGCGCTGTTGTCCCAACCCGGCAGGTCGAGGGGTGAGAACACTTCTTCGGCGGTCACCCGCCCGAGGGCCTGGGCCAAGGCGATCACTTCGGTGGACGGCGGCGGCGGTGCCTTGGCCAGCAACTGTTCAATGGCCTCCTCCACCGGCAGCAGGTCGCCGCTGTCGCATACGTTCATGAGCGTACCTCACAGGCGGCGAGCGCCTGGTCGGTCTGCGGCTTGAGGTGCGGCACGAAGTTGCATGGGCCGGTGCGGCTGTCCAGTTGGCCGACCAGAATCTGATCCCACGCCGTGCGACAGGCGCCCGGCGAGCCCGGCATGCAGCACACCAGCACGCCATTGCTGATGCCGGCCAGCGCGCGCGATTGCAGGGTGGACATGCCGATCTCCGCCAGGGACACCTGGCGGAACAATTCGCCAAATCCGTCCACCTGCTTGTCGAGCAACGGCAGCACCGCCTGAGGCGTGTTGTCGCGCGCAGTGAAGCCGGTGCCGCCGGTCATCAGCACCACTTGCACCTGGGGGTCAGCGATCCACTGGGAAACGCGCGCGCGGATCTGGTAGATGTCGTCCATCACGATGGCGCGGTCGATCAAACCGTGGCCGGCGCGCTGCAGGCGGTCCACCAGGGTTTGCCCGGAGGCGTCGGTGGCGTAGGTGCGGGTGTCGCTGATGGTCAGCACCGCGATGTTCAGGGAAACAAAACTGCGTTGGGTCAGATGGGCCATGATCCAGGCTCCAGGCATTGAAAAGTGCGCTCAGCCTGCACCGCAATGGGCGCAGGGCCTATTCCTCCGAGGAGGTATGCCTTCAGGGGGCCAGGCGCGTGCGCTGCCACTCGCCGGCATACAGGCGGAAGTCGAGGCGGTCATGCAAACGGTCGGGCCGGCCTTGCCAGAATTCGATGCGCTGCGGTTGCAGGCAGTAGCCGCCCCAGTGTTCGGGCCTTGGCGGTTGCCGGCCGGCAAAGCGCTCGGTGACCTCGCGCAAGCGGCTTTCCAGCTCGCTGCGATGGGCCAGGGGCTGGCTTTGGGGCGAGGCCCAGGCGCCCAATTGGCTGGCGGTCGGTCGCGCGTCGAAGTAGTCATCCGAAAGCTCTTCTGCTGCGCGCGCCACTGGGCCTTCGACGCGCACCTGCCGCTCCAGGCCCGGCCAGAAAAACGTCATGGCGGCGTGGGGGTTGTCCGCCAACTCCTGGCCTTTGGAGCTCTGGTAATTGCCAAAAAAGAAAAACCCGTCGGTGCTGAAGCCCTTGAGCAACAGGATCCGGCAATGGGCATGGCCCCGGCTGTCCACGGTGGCCAGCGCCATGCTGTTCGCCTCGGCTGGCGGGACTTCGGTCTTGCGTGCCTGCTCCAGCCATTGGCCGAACAGCACCAGCGGGTTGTCCTGCGGGGCGTCATCGCGCAGGCCATAGAGGGTGTAGTTGCGGCGCAGTTGCGCGAGGGACAAGGGCATGGGGCGGTCCTCCAGGAAGTTCGGCACAGTGTGGGAACTACCGCCGTGTTATCCCTTGACCGCGATCAACATTCGTCCGCGGCATGACGCCGCACAGCGCTACCACAGCGACTTGGCCAGGATCACGATCAGCACCATGTGCGCCAGGATGCTGCGCCGGATCCACGCCGCCCGTTTGGGGCTCAGGCGTTTGTGGGTCAGCCAGTGCGCCAGCAACAGGTAGTGGCCGATGATGCTCAGGGCCAGAGTGATTTTCAGGCTCAACAGCAGCGCGAATCGCCCGGTCCACGGCATGCCCCAGTAGTGCCACGCCAGGCCGATGCCCGCGCCGTACAGCAGCAGCACCACGCCATGCAGCACCTGGCGCGAACGCCGGGCAATCGCGTGCTCAGCGGTGAACTGCGCCGACCAGGCCAGTTCCTGCCGGGCGCTGTGCCAGATCACCACTTCAAAAAACAGCGTGCCGATAAAAGCGATGGCCGCCAGCAGATGCACGATCAATAACCACGAATACAGCATCGGTCTCTCCTAGCCGGGGTGCCCATCGACGCGCGACTGCATCAGCATCGGCCCGTAGCGCCACAGGTACAGCCCAAACCCGACGGACCAGCACAACCCGGCCAGCCACAACCCCGCCATCGGCCACACCGGCACCAGCAACACGCGGCACACACAGGCCAGGTTCAGCAGTGCAAAGGCCGGGGTCATCCCGCCCGGCGGCTGCAAGGGCCGGCCGGTATGGCCCAGGCTGACCCGCGCGATCATCGCCAGGATCAAGCCGCCCATGGCGCCCACGGTGAGCGCATGCACCGCCAGGCTGGGGTTGAGCGGCGCACCGATATGCCACAGCGCCATGCCCAGGCAGGCTACGGCGAGCCAGGCATACGCCAGGTGCAACGACCAGAGCAACGGCACCCGCCACAGACCACGATCATGCCAACGGAACAGGCGGATCAGGTGCCCCAGCCCGAGCGCAGCGAACAGCAGGCCGATCCACGGGCTTGCGCCCAGTGCAGGCCCGACGGCATACAGCACGGCGATCAGCAGCGAGCCACCGAGCAACGTAAGGTCCAGCCACGCCCAAGGCTTGACCGCCTCGACCCGGCCCAACCCGCGCTGGGTGAAAAACGGAATCACCCGCCCGCCGATCAGCCCCATCATCGCCGCCACCAGCCATAGCCCGGTCAGTACCGACTGGCGCTGCAAGCCCGCGTCGTTGCGCAGCAAACCATACAGCGACAGGGCATCGGCCACCGTTAGCAGCGCCAGCACCAGCACGATCGGGTAGTTGCGCTTCTGCTTCACCTGCCACAGGCTCCAGCCCATCACAGCGGCGACGGCCAGGGGAAAAGTCAGTTCCAGCACCGCCAGCAGCGGCCAATGCAAGTTGACCAGCCACCCCAGACGCGCCGCCAGCCAAAGCCCGGCGAGCAACGCCAGCGCTTTGCCGCTGATGCCTGGGCGGCCGGTCCAGGTCTGCACCGCCGTGAGCAGGAACCCGGCGATGATTGCCAGGCCAAATCCGAACAACAGCTCATGACGATGCCACGCCAGCCAACCGCCGGCGGGTTGCCAACTGCCGGTGCGCCCGCCCAGGGCCAACAGCCATATGGGGATCGCCAGCGCCGCCAAGACACAGGCGCCGAGGAAGAATGGCCGGAAAGCCAGGCGAAACAACGGGGTAATCGACATGGCCTTGCGCCGATCGAGCACTTGCATAACACGGTCTCCCTTGAAGGACTGCGGCAATCTTGCGCCGATGCCTGCGCGTTGCCCTTGTCGCAGATCAAGTCGCATACCCACCGCAACGCTTACGCTTGCACCTGCAACTTTTGCCGTGCTCTGGAGCCATGATGAAAAACGCCTATGTCCCCCTCGCCTGGTTTGTGATCCTTGGGTCCATGCTGGCCGCCGCCAGCGGCCTTTCGCTGGGGCTGGTGTGAACGCCCCACTGCTGTTCAAGGAGCCGGGCACGGTGCTGCACCGCGTGCACCACCAGATCCTGCGCAGCCACCACCTGTTCGAGCCGTTGAACGAGCAGGAGTTGGACGAGTTGATGGGCAGCAGCCAATTGCTGAGCATCGACAAGGCCGAGCCGCTGTTCCGCCAGGGCGAACCGGCCGATGCGTTTTACTTCGTGATTGCCGGTGCGGTGAAGATCTACCGCCTGACCCCCGATGGCCAGGAGAAGGTGTTCGAGGTGATCGGCGAACGCCAGACGTTCGCCGAAGCCATGATGTTGATGGACACGCCCAACTATGTGGCCTGCGCCGAAGCGGTGTGCCCCACCCAGTTGTACCGTTTGTCCAACGCCACTTACATGCGGCTGCTGCACAGCAACAGCCGCCTGACCTTCGCCCTGCTCGGCACGTTGTGTGTGCGCCTGCATCGGCGAGTCAACGAGATCGAGACCCTGTCGCTGAAAAACGCCACCCACCGTGTGGTGCGCTACCTGCTGACCCAACTGATGCGCCTGCACAGCACCGCCGCGACGTTCGAACTGCCGATGGCCAAGCAACTGATTGCCGGGCATCTGTCGATCCAGCCGGAGACCTTTTCGCGGATTATCCGGCGGCTCATCGACGAAAAAATCATCACCCAGGACGGGCGTCAGATCGCCATTCTCGACCGGCCGCGCCTGGAGCAATTCGAGTGAAAACCTGCCTGTACTGCCAGCACCCCTTACGATGAAGCCGTTCATATGCAGAACCTGAAACGGCGAGGATCCTCTCTAGCTGAAGGGTTTGATGAGGCTCGATTGGGTTGACGGGCAAGCTCAGGGTGTGAAGGCGCAGTGTCAGGCACCGGATTGGTCGACTGATCCACCGCTTTCGCGAGCAAGCCCGCTCCCACATTCCGGATTCGGTTCACTTCGGGCAATAGGCAACTCAAACAACCCGCACAACTCATCCACCCGCGTGCGCCCCGCCGGCAGCACGCACAAGAACTGCGCCGACAATTCAATCAGCCCCTCACAGTTCCACTGCTCCAGCAGCGGCCAGATCGTCGAGAAATGCCGTGCGAACATCACCCCGTAACGCCGCTCGATGGCCTGGATATCCAGCTCCAGGTCACAGGCCAGGCGCTCTGCCACGTACTCGCGCAGCGCATCGCCGGTGTCGCACTGCCAGCCCTGGCACGTGGCGAGCTGGCCGTTGCCCAGCGCCTGTGCGTAGCGCTGTTCGTCCGTGGCGTTCTGCGCGCACAGCGTGTCGATCTGGCTGATGGCGCCCAGGCCCAGCCCGATGTGATCGCAGTAACCATGCAGGGTGAAGCCTTCGCACGTGCGGCTAAGCCGGCCGCGTTCCTGGGCCTGGGTAAGGTCATCGTCGCCTCGGGCGAACTGGCCCAGGCCGATGTAGTGGTAACCCGCTGCGTCCAGGCGTGCGAAGCACAGCTGGCGCATGGCGGTTTTATCCGCCGCGCTGCACAGGGCCTGGGCCGGTTGCGCCGGGTAGCGACTTGGCGGCGTGGCGTAGTCGAACACCTGCAAGCGGTCCGGCTCCAGGGCGATCAGGCTGGCCAGCTTGGCCTCGAAACTGGCCAGGGTCTGCCAGGCGCTGCCGTAGCCCAGGTCGACACTGACCGAGCGGAAGTCGAAGGTCCGCGCGGCATCGATCAACGACTCGATCGGCGCCGGGTCGCGGCAGTACGCCCGGGAATAGTCGTCCTCGGCACGCGCATCGGGCACGCCAATGCACACGCGATTGAACCCCAGTTCGCGCAACACGCCGACGCTGGCCCAGTCGGTATGCCGGGGGTCGAGGTCGATGCCGTAGTCGCCGCGGTCATGCTCAAGGAAATGCAGGCGCTCGAACAGCGGCGCCATCAGCGCCTGCACATCGCCGACGGGCGCCGGGCCACGCCACTGGAAGTAGTCCACCGGTTGACGGCTGCCGAGGTGGCAGCCGACCAAATGGATTTCCTGGGCCAAGCTGCGTCGGTAAGCCTCAGGCGCGCTGGCCGGCCAGCGCAGGGTCAAGGCCAGCGGGCGTTGCCGCTGGCGGCTGCCGCGCAACGCGCGCAACACATCCAGAGAGCCGACGCCCGCGTGGAATCTGCGAATATCGGCGTGCCCATTCAGGTCCAGTACGCCTTGAGCGTGGCGTGCACGTGCGAGAGGAATGACGGTGTGCATGACAGGCTCCGGGGCCGGCGGCGGTCAGCCATTGTCCGGTGCGACGCCACGGCGCACCTTGATATGCATCAAAGGCCCTACCAACTGAGGTAAAACATGCTCTTGGCCAACAGCACAATCGCGACCATATGACCGAACAGGCTCAGGTGGATAAACCGCACGTAGCCCGCACTCACCCGACCACGGCGCATGCGCAGCATCGTCAGCACAAAGTGCAGCAGCACACTGGCGGCGAGGATCAGCTTGAGCGTCAGCAATGTACCGAACGACGAGGAAAAAGGCGCTGCCAGTACCGGCAAGTAACGCAACCAGACCATCCCCACCCCGGCACCGAACAACACCAGCAACACCCACGGCATCAGGGCCCGGGCGCGCTGGCCAATACCTTGCTCCACCAGGAGCATGACGCGCGCGGGCAATTGCCGATGCAGGCGCCCCAGGATCAGCACCTCGAAAAACACCGTGCCGATAAAGATCAGCGCCGCGAACAAGTGGGCGAGCAGAAACAGCAGGTAGAGCATGGTGGCCTCGCAGGTCGCGTTGAGGCTTCAGTGTGGCGGCCTCAGCGCGATGGGGCCTTGATGCTGATCAAGCCAGGCAACACGCCGCGACGTTCAATGCACATCAACACATCGTCGTGACAGAGGTTGCACAATGGATTCGGCAGAATCTCAAGGCACCGGCAACCACCCCCTGAAGCCACCCGGCGCCGTCAACGGGCACCAGGCAAAATCCCAGGGTGGGATTGGCAATGCCAGGTACTCAGCATCGATCAGCCGTGCGTCTTTCCAATCGAAAACCGTTGATGAGCGCCATGCCAGGACCACGCCTTCGGCCTGGCTGTCGTCCGTATTGACCCAGCACGCGGCCGCCGCCGCCATGAACGCCTCGATGAGTTCGTCGTCGATCTGCGAGCGATACACCGAGCCCAGCAGCCAACGGCAGACGTTCAGGTGGTAGGTCCAGTCCTGCGGCGGACGGTTGTGGTAGGCCCAGGTCATGAAGCTGCGAAACAGGTTCAAGCCCTCGGGCGGGTCCAGCTTGAGCAGCGCCGGGCAGATGTCGAACAGGCTGTGCCAATACGGAAGCAGGCGTGCATCCAAGTGCACGAAGCTACGGCAATTGCCGGGGTATTCAGGGCACGGCGGTTCCGTGTGCAGGCGACGGGACGCCTTGCTGCCATTGATGGTTGGCTTGGGGCGATTGGCGCCTGCGGGCAACAGGTGGTTCATGGGATGCACTCACAGTCATGACGATGGCACACCTCCCGGTCAAGGGAGGCCCAAGGCATACGTCAGGCTGCGGGGGAAGCGCGGGGGTTGGCCGAGGGCCAGGCATAACGCGGCGGCGCCTTGTTGCGTTGTTCATGGGCCGGGCGCGGGGGTTGGCCCAGGCCCAACAGCCAGGCCAGGCCGACCAGAAACACCAGGGCAAGCGTCAAAGCGTTGCAGACTGGGCAGGCAAAGTAGTTCGAGATGTTACTGGAAGCCGGGCTGCCCGACCCTTGGTCGGAAAGTGGCGCCTGCTTGCCCTCCACCGAACAGAACGCCCCGCCAATGCCGTTGAGCACCTGGCCCGTCATCTGCCCATGCCCCAAACCGCAGACGAACAGGTTCATCAGCACGCAGAAGTACAGGGCCCAGGCGATCAGCGAACGGTCGGGGTGGCTCGATTTCATGGCGGCGACTCTACCACCGCCGCCGCAAAAGCATGAAGCGCGCCGCGCCCCCTGTGGCAGAACGTCGCAGATTCCGTGCCGCAGCCAGGGTTGGTAGACTGGCGCCCTGCTCCTTTACTCCTTTTCAAAGCCTGATGTGTAGATCCAGAGCAATGCAGGCGTTTCACAGGACGCACCGCTGATGAGTACGTTATTCACCCGCCGCAAAGTGCTGACCGGTATGGGCCTGCTGGGCCTTGGCGGCCTGCTGGGCGGCTGTGACTACAGCCCCAAGCTGGATTTCAAGTACGGCAAGGACCTGAGCGACAAGATCATGGGTCGCACCTTCAAGCTCAAGAACACCGACGGCGAAACCGTCACCCTGAGCTCGTACCGTGGCCTGATGCCGGTGGTGTTTTTCGGTTTCACCCAGTGCCCGGCCGTGTGCCCGACCACCCTGGCACGCGCCGCCCAGGCCAAGAAACTGATGGGCCGCGACGGCGAAATCATGCAAGTGGTGTTTATCACCCTGGACCCGGAACGCGACACCCCCGAGATGCTCGACAAGTACGTCAAGGCCTTCGACCCCAGCTTCGAAGCGCTGTACGGCACCCCGGAAGAAATCGCCGTGGCCGCCAAGGAATTCGGGATCTTTTATGAAAAGATTCCTGCCGGCGACACCTATACCCTGTCCCATACCGCCACCAGCTTCGTGTTCGACACCCGTGGCAACCTGCGCCTGGGCCTGCAGGCGTCCCTTACCGCTAAAGAGTGCGCAGAAGACCTGCTCACCGTCATGGAGGTCTGCTAATGACTGCCGTTCAACACCTCAAACGCACCCTGATCGGCCTGACTCTGCTGGGCCTTGCCGCGCACGCCAACGCCGAGGTCCGAGTGACCGACGCCTGGGTTCGCGCCACCGTGCCGGGCCAACCGTCCAGCGGCGCGTTCATGACCGTCACCGCCGACAGCGACAGCCAACTGCTGAGCGTGGCCTCGCCCGTGGCCAAGGACGTGCAGATCCATGAAATGAGCATGAAGGACGACGTGATGCGCATGGGCCCGGTGGATGCAGTGGCGCTGCCGGCCGGCAAGGCCGTCACCCTCGACCCCAACGGCTACCACGTGATGCTGATGGGCCTGACCGGACAGATCAAGGAAGGCGATCAGGTGCCGCTGACCCTGACCGTGCAAGACGCCAAGGGGCAGAAGCAGACGATTGAACTGAAGGCCGCGGCCCGTGGGATGGATGGGATGAACCACAGCAAGATGCATTGATCGGGGGTATGGATTTTTGCTCAATCCACAATAAACAGCCTCGCCCCGACTCCTGTCGATGAGCGATGGCCCTCCCTCTCATTGCCCACCTGGTAACTCATTCCGGCCGTCAGCGTGAACTGGCGGCCATCTTCCAGTTCCGTGTGCAACTCGCCCTCAATGCACAGCAGGATGTGCCCTCTCCAGCACCAGTGATCCGCCAGGTAACCGGGCGTGTACTCGACCATGCGCACGCGGGTGGTGCCGAAATGGCAGGTGCGCCACACCGCATTGCCGGTAGCGCCTGGGTGGGTTGTGGGTTCGACCGTTGACCAGTCGGTAGTGCCAAAGGGGACAGCGGTCAGGTCCATGATGGGCTCGGTGGTGGTGGTTAATGTGGCTTGAGGCTATCGGGCTGGAACGACGGGTGATAGACACAGATCGAACGCTTTTGCGGGATACAGGTATTCTGCGGACACTGCTCTTACGGATACGCTTATGCAGATCGACCCTGCTTACGTCCTTTACGAAACCGAACACTGGCTGCTCAACCATCACCTGGCTTCGGCACTGCCGGGCTACCTGATGTTGGGCGCCAAGGCGCCCATTCACTCCCTGGCCGCTATGCCGGAAGCGGCACTGGCCGAGTTGGGTGGATTGCTCGCGAAGACGCAACGGGTGATGGAGGCGCAACTCCAACCCAAATGGCTGTATATCAGCCGGTATGGGCACATGCCGGGATTCGCGCTGCATTTTCATTTCATCCCGGTGTATGAGTGGGTGGAGGAAGCATTTTGGCAGGATGAGCGATATCGACTGCTGCAAGGCTTTGGCGCGCAACCTATGGCACAGACGCTGACCGACGGGGCTGAGTTGACGTTGTTCGTATGGCGGGAGTTTGGGGAAAGCGCCACACCGCCGCAGGTTCAGGGGGAATCAGTCGACCAAGTGACCACACGGCTGCGCGCAGCATTTCGGTCGGTGTGATGGCACCTGTGGGAGCTGTCGAGCTTTAGCGAGGCTGCGAAAGCGGCGAGTCAGGCGACGAAAATCGCCAGCAGTACCGGCCCCTTCGCAGCCTCGCTGGGGCTCGACAGCTCCCACAGGGCCCGGGGCTGTGGCCGACATTTCAGCGGTCATGAAGATCGAATGTGGAGCTGTTGAGCTTTAGCGAGGCTGCGAAGGCGGCGGGTCAGGCGCTGAAGATGCCAGCAATGCCGGCCCCTTCGCAGCCTCGCTGGGGCTCGACAGCTCCTACAGGGATTTGCGTTGTGTTCGCCACTTCAGCAGCCATGGAGATCGAGTGTGGGAGCTGTTGAGCTTTAGCGAGGCTGCGAAAGCGGTGGGTCAGGCGCTGAAGATGCCAGCAATGCCGGCCTCTTCGCAGCCTCGCTGGGGCTCGACAGCTCCCACAGGGATTTGCGTTGTGTTCGCCACTTCAACAGCCATGGAGATCGAATGTGGGAGCTGTCGAGCTTTAGCGAGGCTGCGAAAGCGGTGGGTCAGGCGATGAACATGCCAGCAATGCCGGCCCCTTCGCAGCCTCGCCGGGGCTCGACAGCGCCCACAGAAAACCCCCTCACCCCCATCAGTACCGCGCACTGTCAAAACACCCTGGGTCTTCATCCAGGTATTTCTTCATGCGCCGCCATAAGGTGGTGGTGCTGATGTGCAGACGCCTGGCCGCTTCTTCACGGTTGCCGCGTACGCTGGCGAGCGCTTCATGCAGTAGCGCCAACTCACTTTTGATCGGGGCGTGCGGTTCATTCGTCACGCCCTCGGAGAGGTCTTCCAGCACATCCTCCAGCCACGGCTGCGCAAACGGCTGGCCCTGGCTCATCACCGCCAGGCGTTCGACGATATTGCCCAATTGCCGGATGTTACCCGGCCATGGGTAGGCGCTCAGGCGCGCCAGCAGTTCTTCGGATGGCTCGGCGGCGTCCATTGGCAGGTTGCGCAGCAGGTGACGCACCAGTTCGGGGATGTCGGCGCGGCGTTCACGCAGCGCTGGCAGGTGCAGCTTGAGCACGCAGATGCGGTAGAAGAAGTCTTCGCGAAACCGCCCCTGGGCCACCAACTGCGGCAGGCTTTTGTTGCTGGCGGTGATGATGCGGATGTCGACGGGCGTGACCTTGTCATCACCGATACGCACCACCTTGCGCTCCTGCAGCGTACGCAGCAACTTGACCTGGATATCGGTGGAGGTCTCGTTGATTTCATCGAGGAAGATAGTACCAGTGTGCGCGAGTTCAAACACGCCCGCCTTGCCTTCGTTGAGTGCACCGGTGAACGCGCCCTTCACGTAGCCGAACAGCTCACTCTCGAGCACGCCCGGCGCAAACGCCGCGCAGTTGATCGCCACGAACGGGCCTTGCCTGCGGCGCGAAGCGTTATGGATGCTCTGGGCGAACAACTCTTTGCCGGTGCCGGTGTCACCTTCGATCATCACCGTGCTGTCCACCGCCGCGTAGGTCTGGGCCAGGCGCTTGGCTTTCGCCAGTGCCGGGCTGGTGCCGATGATGTCATCGAAGGTTTTTTCGGCCAGATGCTGGCGCGCCAGCACGCGCCGCATCTTGCGTTCGATAGCGGTGATTTCAGTCTGACTTTGCAGGGTGGCCACGGCGCCGATCACCTGGAGGCCCAGCGTGATCGGCGCAATGCTCAAGGTCAGCGACAGGCGCCCCAAGGTAATCAGCGCCCCACGCACCGGGCGCCCATGATTGAGCACTTGGCTGAAGTAGTCCTGGACCAGCAGGCCGTCGATGCTGTCGCCGACGCCCACGCTGCCCAGGTAGCCGGTGGCCACACTGTTCATATTGGTGACGGTACGTTGGCTGTCGACGCTGAAAATGCCCTCGGACACGCAGTTGAGGATCGACTGGATCATTTCATAGCGGCTCTGCAGCTCCAGGCTTTTGAGCCGCCGTTCTTCCTCGATCTGCAAGAGGTGAAGCGCTTCATCGATGGCCTCATCGGCCGCATCCGCGTCAGCCTCGGACATGATGTAATGCATGCCCCGTGCGAGCACCGCCTGGCGCAACGAAAGACCGCCAATCGCCACCTCGATGCCCTCGGCCAGCAAACGGTCAAGCTGCGCTTCGGTGGCCTGGTTGCTGCCCAGCGGATCGATCAGGCAGATCGATACCCGAGGCATGAATGGCCGGGCTTTCTCCAGGATCGTCGCGTAGCCCTCGGACGTCGCGAGAAAGGCGATCTTCCCCGAGACCTGCTGCGCCCGATGATAGGCATTGATGCAGTCGAAGAACGTGTGCTTGACCTCGACGATCGGCACGCGCAGTTGCTCACGCAAAACGCTGGCGGTGCGGCCACGGCTGATGATCACGCTGACGCCTCCCTCGATCAACTGGCGAGCCTTGAGCGCAGCGTCTTGCTGGGCCGCTTCGACCACCACCAGCGACAACCCACGCTGTTCAAGGATGCCGCGCATCACGGCAGTCAGGGTACTTGAAGGGGAAATGACGGCGATGGTGCCTTGCATGGCAGGTCTCGGATAACGCGAACGGGGATTGCAGACTATTTCACATCGTTATTATTTGAAAGATCTTGAAATCAACACGTGCACCATCGGTTTCGATAATCCGCTCTAACACGTTGTTTCTGAAAACAATTTAAGTCATGGCACAGCGCTTGCTCTTCCTTCATCAATAAAAAAGACAATGAAGGGAAACACTGCATGGATATCGTCTTCATCGGGTTTGGCGAGGCCGCCTACCACCTCTGCGCGGGCCTGCGCACCACTGGCGAGCTACGCATCGGCGCATTCGACGCGAACGTCAGCCAGCAACTGCAGCAACGCGCCGAACAACTGCACGTAACCCTCTTCGACTCACTGGAACACGCCTGCCATGGCGCGCGCTTCGTGGTGTGCCTGACCAGCGCCAGCAGCGCGCTGGGCATCGCGCAGAAGGTCCTGCCGCTTCTGGTGGCCGGGCAAACCTACGTCGACATGAACTCGGCCGCGCCCACCGTCAAACAGGCCATCGACCAATTGCCTCGCCCCACCGGCGTGGACTTTTGCGACAGCGCCGTGATGGGCACCGTGCCCGGCAATAACCACCGCGTGCCGATGCTGTTGGCCGGCAGCGGTGCTGCGGCGTTTGCCGATGCCTTCACGCCACGGGGCATGCGCTTGACCGTGCTGGAAGCCGAAGCCGGTGCCGCCTCCGCGATCAAGATGCTCAAAAGCGTGGTCATGAAAGGCCTGCCGCAATTGCTGCTGGAAGCGTTCCAGGCCGGCGAGAAATTCGGCGTGCTGGACACCTTGGTCGCGTCCCTTGGCGACTCGTTGAACGGCAAGACCATCGAGCAACTGGCGGATACCTTCACCGCGCGCACGCTGATCCACGCCAAGCGCCGCAGCGCGGAAATGGACGACGCAGTCGCCACCCTCGAAGCCGCTGGCGTCGACGCCGCCATGACCCGTGCCACCCAAGGCCAGCTGGATAAATTGGCCGCTACCGACTGGGCCAGCCTGCTCGGCCCCGACGGCAGCGACATGGATTTTCGCAGCGCCATCACCCGCCTGACCGCCCACGCCTGAGAGCCCGCCATGAACACTGAACAGTATTTCCCCCTGCCCGACCTGATCCCGGCCGACCTGCTGGAACGCTTTCGCCAGCTCAGCCCGGCGCAACTGTGCGATGGCATGCAAAGCCTCGGCATCCCGCGCAACGGTTGCATGGACGCAAACCTCATGCCTCTGGATGAACGCAAGGTGATGCTCGGCACTGCCTACACCGTCGACACCGAAGATGGCGACAACTTCCCCATCCACGTGGCCGTGTACCAGGGCCAACCGGGCTACGTGCTGGTGGTGGCCGGCAAGGCCTACCCCGGCCGCGCGTACATCGGCGACCTGATGGCCGGTGCCGCCCAGGCCGTGGGCCTGGCCGGCATGGTCATCGACGGCTGCGTGCGCGACAAGGTGCCGTTGGCGCAGCTGGAGATCCCGATCTACGCCAAGGGGTTCATGCAGCGCAGCCCCGGCAAGCAAGGCCCCGGCAAGATCAACGCCACCGTGACCTGCGCGGGTGTCGACGTGGCGCCGGGCGACTTGGTCTTCGGCGATTACGACGGCGTCACCGTGGTGCCCCGCGCGCGCCTGCTGGAAGTGCTGGAGGCCTCCGAGAAAAAAAGCGCCTATGAAAACCAACGCCGCGAGGTGATCGACGCCTACACTCGCGCCCGAGACAGCGGCCAGCCCTTGCCGGCGCTGGCCCCGGCCTGGGTCACCCAACTGCTGGAAGGCCAGTAACCCCCGAGGCTGTACCCGGGGCGCGTCGCGCCCCAACCTGCTGCGCTCACTATAAAAATAAAATGTGGAGACGTTCAGATGCTGACCGTTCTGGGCTATGTGTTGATCACCTCGTTTCTGTGGCTGGTCATCAAGCAAAAACTCTCGCCGTTCACCGGCTTGATCGTGGTATCGCTGGCCGTGGGGGTGCTGGTGTGCCTGATCAGCGGCGTGCCGATGGGCACCATCATGACCTGGGTGCGCGAAGGGCTGTTCTACTCGCAGAATGAGGCCGGCAAGGTCTCCCTCGGTACGGTCAACCCCACGGTGATGATCCTGTTTGCCGTGTTGTATTTCAGCCTGATGATGAACGTGGGGCTGTTCGATCCGCTGTGCACCTTCCTGATTCGCAAGGCCAATGGCGACCCGCTGAAAATCATTCTGGTCACGGCCTTCACCTCCGCCGTGGTCACCCTGGACGGTGACGGCACCACCACCATCCTGATTATCACCACGGCGTTCCTGCCGCTGTACAAGCAGATGGGCATGAAGCTGTCGAACCTGGCGATGTTGATCATCCTGCCGTGCGGCCTGGGCAACTGCCTGCCGTGGGGCGGGCCGTTGGCGCGGGCGGCAGCGGTGCTGAACGTGGAGGTCAATACGCTGTTCGTGGCGATTTTGCCGATCCTCGGTGTGTCGTTTCTCTATGTGTTTCTCATGGCGTACCTGATGGGGATCAAGGAGCGCAAGCGCCTGGGTTTCGTGAAGGGGGAAAAAGGCATCGTGACGCCCGAGCAGATTGTGCAGATGGTCAATGTGATCAAGGACCACGACAAGCCGCTCAAGCGTCCGAGTTTGTTCCTGTTCAACCTGGCCCTGACCCTGGGCATGCTGGTCATCCTCATCGCCGGCTGGGCCAGCGGCGCGGTGGTGTTCATGCTCGGCACCGCGATTGCGCTGACCGTCAACTACAGCGCCGTGGACCAACGCGAGCGCATCACCGCCAACGGCGGCGACGCCGTGGCCGTGGCCTCGATCATCCTCGCCGCCGGCTGCTTCCTGGGGATCTTCAACGGCAGCGGCATGGCCGGCGCCGTGGCCGAACACATGGCCAGCCTGATCCCGGACTCCATGGGCAGCCATACTGCGCTGATCTTCGCCTTCCTCGGCGCCCTGGCCTGCTACGCCCTGCCGGTGGATGCCTACTACTTCGGCATCCTGCCGGTGGTGGCCCCCATCGCCTACAAGTTCGGCATCAGCCCAACCGAGATCGGCGTGGCATCGTTCATGGGCCAGTCGCTGCGTTACGCCAGCCCGACGGTGGCCTGGTTGTTCCTGTTGATGAACCGCACGGAGATGACATTCGGGGAGTACCAGAAGGAATTCTTCAAATGGTCGATCCCGATGTTTTTCATCTTTTTGATTACGGCGATTGTGACGGGGGAGTTGCCGGTGGGCTAATGGCTGAATGATCCATGTGGGCGCTGGCTTGCCTGCGATTTCGGTGTGTCAGCGAAACCGCCATCGCAGGCAAGCCAGCTCCCACAGGCTGAACAGTGTCCAGTCAGTGATTCAGTCGTTTGGTCATCGGGACACACGCCAACGCCAACCCCGAAGGCGAGTGATAAGTCGCCTCTTCATCCCCCACATACCCGCAGGCCCGGTAGAAACTCGCCGCATTCAACGTCGCATCGAGCACCACGGTTTCAACCTGCAGCCCGCGCGCAACGTGCTCAAGGTGATCGAGCATCGCCTTGCCATAGCCGCGCCCGGTGAATTCGGGGAGCACAAACAATGCGCCGACTTCGTTGTTGTCCAGGTCGAGCATTCCGGTCACCACCGGTTGGCCCTCCACACTCCCCAGGTAAAACAACTTGTCCATCAGGGCGCTGTACCCGTCCTCGGCGTTACCCTGTGTCCATCTCATCATTTGCTCGCGCGTATAGGCGCCGATGCATTGGCTACGGATAGCTTGCAAGCGAATGTCGAACGCCACCTGGGCATCCTCCGGGGTAGCCCGTTTTATCTCCAGCATTTGTGTCTCCTTCCATGACCATATCGTTGTTGCGCACTCCGGTGGTGCAATATGAGCGTCCCGGATGTAGGCCATGGATGTCAGAATCCCTTGAAGTCCGAGGTAGCTTGACGCCATTTTTTCCTGATGCTGTCCAGGCGCTCGTAGATGTAACTGAAGTTGAACTGTTGCAAAGACGCGCGCCCATGCGCCAGAGAATTGCGATCACCATACAGGCCACGCAGCTCGGCTAAATAGTTCTTGAAATAGCTATCGCGCCCCAACATCCCTTGCCAAGCATCAATAATGCTTCCCAGGGAAACATGGCCATCGTCACGACTCAACCGTTGAAACCGTCGATAACGGGTGTTCGCGTTATGACTCACTGCACCGCGTCACGCACAGTCCCTGCGAATACCACCTTCACATGCCGCAAGCAACGCTAATGACGCAAATGCCTCATGCTCGTCTTCCTTGCGCCGAACGAAGTCTTTCCACTCCTTCTCCGTCATGAACATGATTTGGTCGAGTGTGTCTTTCGAGATGTGTTTGGATTTTGCGCCATCCGCTATCCGCTTCAGATGCCGCAGGCCATCCAGACTAACGAAGTACCAGTTCCTGGCTTCATCGATAGTGGGAAATCGCTCCGTCATCGGCGTTCACTCCCCGACAATCGATTCGAACAGTCGTACCAAACCTACATCGTCAAAATCGAACCCCTTCCGTACACCAATACCTGGGTAAACCCGCCACAACCAGTCGCGCCTGCTAACATCGGCAGACACGCCCTCAGGTTGCTGGGCAATCAATTTGATCCTGTTGCCACGGCCGGTCTCTTCGACATCCACCCTGCCAAGACCGCCGATGATCACACTGGCTATCGGCGTGAACTGAACCACACCCGCGGGCATTTGAACACGCAACCCAGGGGCCGTGTATGAACCCAGCGTGTCTTCTGAAATAAGGTGGGACGTTGATACAAAGGCAGACGGATCGAGGCCAGCGTCGATCAATGAATGGCGGATATGCAAAAAAAGCTGTTCAAGCTCATCAAGCCAGCGCTTCTTGCGCTCCTCCCAGCCGACATGCCGCTCTCGAGAGTGCTTTTTTGCCTGCTGCTCGCTGATAAATCGTTTCAAATCGGTCATGAGCGTTCTCCTTGGCTGAAGCCTACCCCAGTTGGCATTGTGCCGATAACCACCATTAAGTAACTGCATGCAATCGGCCTTAACCCACCTCCCTTGCATCCGATATTTATGCTCACTTCCCAGCTTAATAATATTTTATTTATAGCCCCCCTCCCCCTAGCCTTGAAGTCATGCCAACGCTGAATCCAACTGCATGATGCAAGGACAGAGACATGACTCAAGCAATAACAAAAACAGACACCCTGGTGGTGGGCGCCGGTCAAGCGGGCGTGGCCATGAGTGAGCATCTGAGCAAGCAAGGCGTGCCACACCTGGTGCTGGAGCGCAGCCGCATCGCCGAGCGCTGGCGCACCGGGCGCTGGGATTCGCTGGTGGCCAACGGGCCGGCCTGGCATGACCGGTTTCCCGGCCTGGCATTCGACACCGTCGCCCCGGATGGCTTCGCGCCCAAAGAACAGGTGGCCGATTACTTTGTAGCCTATGCCCGCAAGTTCAATGCGCCGATCCGTACCGGCGTCGAGGTGCTGTCGGTTGTACGCAATATTGGCCGTCAAGGATTCACCGTGCACACCAGCGAAGGCGTGATTGAGGCCAACCGCGTCGTGGCGGCGACCGGGCCGTTCCAGAAGCCGGTGATCCCGGCCATCGCGCCCACCGACACGGCGCTGCACCAGATCCATTCCGCCGACTATCGCAACCCTGCGCAACTGCCGGCCGGCGCCGTACTGGTGGTGGGGGCAGGCTCGTCCGGTGTACAGATCGCCGATGAATTGCAACGCTCCGGACGCCAGGTTTACCTGTCGGTCGGGGCCCACGATCGCCCGCCCCGCGCCTACCGCAACCGTGACTTCTGCTGGTGGCTCGGCGTGCTGGGCGAATGGGACCAGGCGGCGATGAAGCCTGGCCGTGAGCACGTGACCATCGCGGTCAGCGGCGCCCACGGCGGCAAGACCATCGACTTCCGCGAGCTGGCCCAGCAAGGCATGGTCCTGGTCGGCCTCACGCAAGCGTTCAACGGCACCGTCGCCACGTTCCAGCCGAACCTGGCGGAGAACCTGGCGCGTGGCGATGAAAATTACCTGGCGCTGCTGGATGCGGCGGACGCCTACATCGAGCGCAATGGTCTGGACTTGCCACCGGAGCCCGAAGCCCGCCGGGTGTTCCCGGATGCGCAGTGCATCCAGCAGCCGATCCTGGAACTGGATCTGGCCGAGGCCGGTGTCACCACCATCATCTGGGCCACCGGTTTTGCGGTGGACTACAGCTGGTTGAACGTCGCGGCCTTCGACGCCGCCGGCAAGCCGCAGCACCAGCGCGGCGTGTCCAGCGAAGCGGGGATCTACTTTCTCGGCTTGCCGTGGCAGTCACGTCGCGGCTCGTCGTTTATCTGGGGGGTCTGGCACGACGCCAAGTACGTGGCCGACCACATCGCCATCCAACGGCAATACCTTGAATACCGCGAACCCGCCCCGCTGGCTCACCCATCCCCTGTCAGCGCCTGATCCCTCTATTGCCGGAGTTTTTTTCGATGCCTACTCACACTCGCATCCGCATGTTCAACACCAAGGTAACCTACCCCAACCAGAGCCTGGACAACGACCTGTGCCAGGCCGTGCGCGCCGGCAATACCGTGTACGTACGCGGCCAGGTCGGCACCGATTTCGACGGTAACCTGGTCGGCCTTGGCGACCCACGTGCCCAGGCCGAACAAGCCATGAAAAACGTCAAGCAACTGTTGGAAGAAGCCGGCAGCGACCTCAGCCATATCGTCAAGACCACCACTTACCTGATCGACCCGCGCTACCGCGAGCCGGTGTACCAGGAAGTCGGCAAATGGCTCAAGGGCGTGTTCCCGATTTCCACCGGGCTGGTGGTGTCGGCCCTGGGCCAGCCGCAGTGGCTGATGGAAATTGATGTGATCGCCGTTATTCCCGAGTAAGGAGTTGCACATGACCTTTTCAATTGTCGGTCGTTGCGCCGAAACCGGCCAATTGGGCATCGCCATCAGTTCCTCGAGCATTGCCGTGGGCGCCCGTTGCCCGTGGCTGCGGCCCGGTGTGGGTGCGGTGTCGACGCAGAACATCACGCTGCCGGCGCTGGGCCCGGATGTGCTGGATTTGCTGGAACAGGGCCTCGCGCCCGCCGACGCTATCGACAAGGCCCTGACCCGCAACGGCTACAGCCAGTACCGGCAACTGACGGCGATCGATCACTTGGGCCGCAGCGTGCATTTCAGTGGCAGCGAAACCCTCGGCACCCACAACGCGGTGTCGGGCGAACAGTGCGTGGCGGCGGGCAATATGCTTGCCGACCGCGCGGTAGTCGAGGCGATGGTCGCGGCTTTTGAAAAAGGCGAAGGCCAATTGGCGGATCGCCTGCTGGCCGCGATGCACGCCGCCATCGCCGCCGGCGGCGAAGCCGGCCCGGTGCATTCCGCGGCGCTGGTGGTGGTGGGCGAGCTGACGTGGCCGATCATCAACCTGCGCGTGGACTGGGCAGATGACCAGCCTATCCGTGAACTGCAAAAACTCTGGGACGCCTACCGTCTGCAAGTGCAGGACTACATCGACCGCGCGCTCGCTCCGGACCGCTCGCCCGGCTACGGCGTGGCCGGAGACGAGCGATGAGCAGCAGCCGCGAACTGCTGCGCACGCTGGTGGGGTTTGACACCACCAGCCGCGAATCCAACCTGCAATTGATCGAGTTTGTGCGCGATTATCTGGCAGGGTTCGGGGTGGCCAGCGAGTTGATGTTCAACGCCGAAGGCAGCAAGGCCAACCTGTTTGCCAGCGTGGGCCCGGTGCAGGCGCCGGGCATTGTGCTGTCGGGGCATACCGATGTGGTGCCGGTGGACGGGCAGCCGTGGACAGTGCCGCCGTTCGCACTCACCGAACGCGACGGCAAGCTGTTTGGCCGCGGCACGGCGGACATGAAAGGCTATATCGCCTGCGTGTTGGCGCTGGTGCCGGCGCTGGTTGAGGCCCCCTTGCGCATGCCGGTGCACATCGCCCTGTCTTACGACGAAGAGGTGGGCTGCCTGGGCGTACGCTCGTTGCTCAAGGTGCTGGAAGACCGCCCCGTGAAGCCGCTGCTGTGCATCATCGGCGAACCGACCGAACTCAAGCCGGTGCTCGGCCACAAGGGCAAGTTGGCGATGCGCTGTGATGTGCAGGGCGAGGCGTGCCATTCGGCGTATGCGCCGTATGGGGTGAATGCGATTGAACAAGCCGCAGAGTTGATTGGTGAGCTGGGACGGATCGGGCAGCGGTTGCGGCAGACTCAGGACGCACGCTTTGACCCGCCCTTCAGCACGGTGCAGACCGGCGTGATCAGCGGCGGCAAGGCACTGAATATCGTCCCCGTCGATTGCCGGTTTGATTTTGAGGTGCGCGCATTGCCGGCCCAGGACCCAGGCGCGGTGGCTGATGAACTGAAGGCCTACGCCGAGCAGCACGTGCTGCCGCGCATGCGGGCGGTGAGTGCGCAGAGCGCGATTCGTTTTACCGAATTGTCGGCGTATCCTGGGTTGGCGACGGATGAGCGCAGCCAGGCGGCGGAGTTGATCGCAGCGTTTTGCGGCTCGCGGGCATTCGGCACGGTGGCGTTTGGCACTGAAGGCGGGTTGTTCGATGCGGTGGGCATTCCCACGGTGGTGTGCGGGCCGGGCAGCATGGACCAGGGGCATAAGCCGGATGAGTTTGTGGAACTGGAGCAGTTGGCGGGGTGTGATGCGATGTTGCGGCGGATGCTGGATTGGATTCGCCTTTGAAGGCAGTACCTATTTAATGTGGGAGCGGGCTTGCTCGCGAATGCGGTGTGTCAGGCACTGCTGTTTTGACTGGCCGACCGCATTCGCGAGCAAGCCCGCACATTTTGGTCTTGCGCTCAGCCCAAGAGCCTGGCCAGCTCTTCGCGGCAATAATCCACAAACAATTGCACCGGCTTGGTCAGCGGCGCACGCCGCAGCCAGACCGCCGACAAGCCTGAACCGGTCACGGTCTCGGCCAACGGCACACACACCACTGTCTGCCCATCATAGGTGTACTCGCTGAACGGCTTGGTCACCAATATCGAGAACCCGAACCCGCGCCCCACCATCCCCCGTACCATCTCGATCGACGGCGAGCTGAATACAATGTTCGGCGTCAGCCCCCGCTCTTCAAAAATGCTCACGAAGTAAGTCCGGCTCGGCAGCACATCCAGCAAAATCATCGGTTCCAGCACCAGGTCCGCCAAGGACACCTTGGCTTGCTGCGCAAAGCGGTGGTCCGCCGGCAGCAACGCATAAGGCTGCTGCGGCGGCATCAACGGCGTGGTCTCGATGGTGCCGCCCAGGTCGTGCTCGAACAGCATTGCCACATCGATGCTGCCCGCCGTCAGCGCCTGCACCAGCTCCTGCTGCTCGCCATCGCGAATACGGATCTCCACACCCGGCCAGCGCGCCTTGAAGCCGGCGATCAAACGCGGCAGGTACAACGGCGCGACGGTCTCAAAGCAGCCGATATCGATCTGCCCGGCCACCACGTCATTGTCCGCCAGGGCATTTTGTTCGAATTCATGGGCGACCCGCAGCAGCTCCAGCGCCTTGCGATAGAACCGCGCGCCGCTGGGCGTCAGCGAGACACCCTGAGCGTGATGGCGGATAAACAGTTGCACGCCAAAGCTGTCCTCCAACTGCTTGATGGCCGTGGACACCGACGGCTGCGCGATATACAGCTTGCGCGAGGCCTCGGCGACGCTGCCGCACTCGGCCGTGGTGACGAAATATCTGAGCTGGCGCAGGTTGTAGGCAGCCATCAAGGTCTCCATAAACGCGGGAATTCGCCCCATGCCGGTGCGAAAAAAGCCGACTTTTTGTATCAATTAAGGCCCATGCAACATACCGGAGCAAAAACGCGGACGAGCGATATTTTTTAAGGTCTGTAGCAACAAACTTACTAATTTACCTGCCCGCGTCCATTGCAGATGATCGCTGCAACAACAAAGCGTCGCCCACGCGCCGCACAGCGAAGTACGTCCACGTACTCACTTGCCTTGGAGCTCGTTATGGTTACCACTGCAACATCCTCCGCCCCGCTCATCGAAAAACACACCATCGGCTACGTGCCCCTGGAAGATCGCCATGGAAAGGTCAGGGACCTGTTCACCCTGTGGTTCGGCGGCAACATCGCGCCGTTGCCGATCGTCACCGGCGCGCTGGGTGTGCAACTGTTCCACCTCAACCTGATCTGGGGCATCGTTGCCATCCTCGTCGGCCACCTGGTCGGCGGCGTGCTGATGGCGCTGCACTCGGCCCAGGGCCCGCAGATGGGCATCCCGCAGATGATCCAGAGCCGCGCCCAGTTCGGCTCCCTCGGTGCCTTGCTGGTGGTGGTGATCGCCGGCGTCATGTACATCGGCTTCTTCGCGTCCAACATCGTACTGGCGGGTAAATCCCTGCACGGCGTGGTGGATGCAGTCCCCGTGCCGGTGGGCATCGTGATCGGCGCCATCGGCTCCGGGATCATCGGCATCATCGGCTACCGCTTCATCCACGTGCTCAACCGCATCGGCACCTGGGTGCTGGGCGCGGGGATCGTGCTGGGGTTTGGCTACATCTTCACCCACGTACAAACCAGCGACTTCCTGACGCGCGGCAGCTTCAACATCTCCGGGTGGCTGGCGACGGTTTCCCTGGCCGCGCTGTGGCAGATCGCATTCGCGCCCTACGTTTCCGACTACTCGCGTTACCTGCCCGCCGACGTACCCGTCGCGTCGACCTTTTGGACCACCTACCTCGGCTCGGCCCTGGGCTCGAGCCTATCGTTCATCTTCGGCGCCGTCGCCGTGCTCGCCACGCCGGTGGGCATGGACACCATGGAAGCGGTCAAGCTCGCCACCGGCGCTATCGGGCCGTTGATGCTGGTGCTGTTCCTGCTCAGCGTGATCAGCCACAACGCCCTCAACCTGTACGGCGCGGTGCTGTCGATCATTACCCTGGTGCAGACCTTTGCGTACCGCTGGATTCCCACGGCGAAAAGCCGCGCGGTCATCTCGATCATCGTGCTGGCAGCCTGCGCGGTGGCGGCGGTGTTCGCCTCCAAAGACTTCATCGGCCACTTTGTAGACATGGTGCTGGTGTTGCTCGTGGTGCTGGTGCCGTGGACGGCGATCAACCTGATCGACTTCTACGCGATCCACAAGGGCCAGTACGACATCGCCTCGATCTTCCGCGTGGATGGCGGGATCTACGGGCGCTACAACCCGCAGGCTTTGTTGGCGTACGCGGTGGGGATCGCGGTGCAGATTCCGTTCATGAGCACGCCGCTGTATGTGGGGCCGATTTCGGAGCACATCAACGGCGCGGACCTGTCGTGGGTGGTGGGGTTGGTGGTGACGTCGCCGTTGTATTACTGGTTGGCGAGTCGGGACAGTGCGTATAAGCGTCGGATGGAGGGAGGGAAGTTGGTGGGTGGGGTTTGATCAATCAACACCTACCTTCATAGAGCATCTCAGCATCACTCGAATCAACCCCGTTGACCCGAGTGATGCAGCTTTTACTTTCAGGATTCGAAACCTTTATGCATGTGCCGTTACAAGTCTTTCTGGCAGATCTCTGATGTCCGGATACAGTTCAGAAAAGACTTGGAATACAGGTACCCATGAAACGCAAAGTTCGAATCCTGATTTTATGCAAAACCTATCCTTCGCCCAGTGCCAAATATGCTGAAACGTCGTGTGTCGCCGGCATGGACGAGAGCGGCAATCTGATACGGCTCTACCCGGTTCCCTTTCGTCTAGTTACCGGGGACCAGCAATTTGCAAAGTGGCAATGGATTGAGGCATTCATCGAAAGAAGCCCCGCTGATCGCAGGCCAGAAAGCCATAAGATTGGCATAGGCAGCATCTGCCCGGGAAAAACACTTCCCGCCGGGGATTGGCATGAACGACGCATATGGCTGGACAAGCTGAAGGTTTATGACAACTTTGACGCGCTGGAAACAGCCAGGATCGAGAGCAACGTTACGTTAGGTTTGATCAAGCCGTCACGGATTGCCGCGTTACGCATTCAGAAGTCAGCGTCCGAGAAATGGACGCCGGAGCTGATGGGCACCATCCATCGCTTTGCGGGGCAATGGTTGATTGTCAGCCTGATCTATCCGCCTAAGCGACAGACCGAAGATACACATCAGATGCGCCTGCTTTAACGGGCAGGTGCTGTGTTGTCAGGGAACCTTCCAGTTCCTCGGCTGCTTCGGCGATCAAACTGCGATGGCAAAAGCTTGCATCTGCCTCATAGCACACCATGCAAATTCGCTGGCCAAGCACACTGGACACTAACGCCTCCAGTACCGGCCCCTGCGTGCGAACATAGGCTCTGAAATCGCGGGCATAAGTGCCCCATTCGCCATCTTCCTTGTACTGCTTGCGTACCGGTTTCGGGCATCCCAACGCCCGATTGTGTTCATAACCGATACCTTCAGCGGCCAGGCGCTGAGCAAAGGCATTTTTCGAAAAACCCTTTTTGCGTGACAACGGGTACTCGCGCACGTCAAGCACCTTGTCGATACCCGCCTGTTTGAGACGTGCGATGAATGCATCTATGGTCAGGCCCTCATAGCCTGCTGTGTAAAGGGTCATGCGGATTCTCCTGGAGCCTCCCGGCACGATCAAAACTTAAAAAAGCGCCGCGACTATAACATCGGCAATTATTGACCGCGCGCCGAGGGTGACAGGCGGAGCGGATATTGCGTAACAAGCAAATGGCTCTTGTGTACAACGCGATTCAGCAAATCAACTTCGTCATCGGAACACATTCCAAACAGTGACAACCGCCTTGTCCGTCTACAACCCTCAGGTAAAACAGGGTGGGTGGGATTTGATACATCCTCTCGGTTGCGCCTGTGCGAAGGTCACTTTATAGTTCGCCCCGTCGCTGGCTTTGGTCGGCGATAGGGTTTCGCAGCCCTACAAAATAGAATCAACCTGCACAGTCATCAGACCCTCAGGCGGAGCCCGCCTGCGTCTTGTTTATGGCGGCTGTGCGTGGGAGACCTTCGGGTCTGCCGGGGGTGATTCTTCCTGGTCTGCGAACCCGCGCACAGTTGCCACCCAGTCTGTTTCGCAGCAGCAAGGTGGCAGTTCTTTTTACCCAAAATAGAATCGAACCTTATGACTAATCAAAATCCGCCCCGCCGCTTCACCCCCATGTCCCAAACCGCAACCGACTACCCGGTGCTGCTGATCGACAGCGACGCACCGCTCGGCGAGTTGCACGCCTGCGCCAGCGAGCGCTTGAACGCGGCGCTGGCCTACCTGCACCTGATGGCCTGTTCCAACGTGTCCGACTATGCCGAACACGACATCAATACCGTCGCCAACACCGCCCGGATCATGGTCCAGGATGTGGCGGATGTGTTTGCCGTGATCGAGCGGCGGGGGTTTGGTTCGCCTGCCGTGAGCTGATGTGATGTGAGCTGTGAGAGAACCCGCTTAGGCGGGTTTTCTGGTTTCCGGAGGGCTGAAAATTGCGGACTAACCGGGGAATTTAGGGTGTCTTTGCGGCCGCCTTCGCAGCCTCGCTAAAGCTCGACAGCTCCCACAGGTTCCTCTGGGAGCTCCAGGCCTCGCGGTTCTGGCCTGGCTTATGTATCGAGACGTTTGTGGCATCACGCGCTGCTCAAGACGCCAATGTGTTTCACCAAGCAGGAACCTGATGTGCGTCCCTGCTATCTGACAGCCCGCCTGCGTTTACACACAAAGATCAAAGACATGCCTGACAGCCACGCAAGCGTTTCTGTGAATGCAGTGCGAGGCGGTTTTAAGCGGTTACATACGCTTGAATCCGCCTGATTGATATGGCCCAGAAGGCCGCTGTAGCCTGCGATGCGCCCCGTCAGTTCAGGCTCCGGCGGGCGCCTATTTATCCATCAGAGAGGTAACGCCATGTCTTCAGTCACCGGTTTCAACCCCCACCTGTCCGCGTATCAAGCATTTGCAACCCGCATCGATAACGACCGGCCACGCCACAACCCGCTGGATCACACCGCAGGCGATGATGCCGAAGTCTTCGACCCCAATACGCAAAGCTGGCAACCCACCCAGGCCGCGGGTAATGGCCGATCTACCGCCCTCGGCGATCCTTACCGCGAGGCGATAGATGTCGAGATGAGGCATCCCTATTAACTCGGGAAATCCCCCTGATAACACACCGGCGAACTGCCCGCTGCACGCCGATCCAGCTCTTGCTCCAACCACTGCGCCAGCACCACCGCGTTGTTGGCTTGTGGGTCATGGGCGGCATAAATCAGCGTGAGCGTGCCGGCCTCGGCGAGGTCCAGCAGTTTCCACCAGTGGGCTGGCTGGGCGCTCAGCTCCTGGCGGTAGGCGCGGGTGAACTGTGCAAAGTTCAATGCGCCCGACTTGAACGCCTTGCGCAGTTCGGTGGATGGCGCGACGTCCTTGACCCATTCATCCAGCACCAAGGCGTCCTTGCGGCAGTTACGCGGCCACAGGCGGTCGACCAGGATGCGTTTGCCGTCGTCCGGGCTGGCAGGGTCGTAGGCCCGTTTGCATTGGATCATGTCACCAACTCCCCGACGCGCCACCACCGCCACTGGAACCGCCACCGCCTGATGAGCTGCTGCTGGAACTTGAGCTGGAACGGCTGGAGCTTGAACCAGACCCGCCCGAACCGGAGCCCGACTCGGCGATGCTCTGGACAAAAATAATAAACGCCACAACGGTGGCCAGCGGTATCGCCACCAGCCAGCCCTGGTAACCGTGCCCGAACAACATGCCTGCCGCGACGTAAATAACCACCACCGCCAGCGCACGCAGGATAAAAAAGCGCGGGCGCTTTTTCCACGAGGCCTTGATGATCAGGAACAAGCCAAAATACAGCCCCAGCACCAGCGCCACACCGAACGGCCACGCCAGCCAATGGATATAACTGACCGCCACAAACCGATTGGCCACCACCACCGCGAGAATGTAGGCCAGCAGCCCCATCACGCAATAGAACGCGGTGCGCGCCAGCCACAAGGCGCCGAAGATAGCGCCGCCCACCAGCATGGTCAGGGGCAGCACCAGCAGGTACACAGCCCATTCGTGGCCACCGGCAAATACCACCAGCGCTACCGTGCCCAAGGTCATGGTAATCAACGCGCCGCGCCAACCCAGCTTGCGCGCGGCAATCAGCACGCCGCCGACGGCACCGAGGATAAACGCCAGCAATACCGCGAATGCCTGCAGCGCACCCTCTGGCGCGGCGACCGCGGGCAGGTCACCGCCCTCCACCAGCAGCACCAGGGCATTCACGCCCTGGGACACACCGCCTGCGTAATCCCCCTGGCGAAACGCCGGCGTGATGTGTTCTTCAATGATTCGATGCGCCAACAGATCGGTGACGGTGCCCTCCAGGCCATACCCCACCTCAATGCGCACCTTGCGATCACCTTTGGCCACCACCAGCAGAATGCCGTCGTCGACGTCCTTGCGCCCCAGCTTCCAGGCGCGGAACAGTTGGTTGGCGTAGTCCTCGATGCTGGCCTCGCCCGTGGTGGGCACCAGCAACACTGCAACCTGTGCGCCTTTGCGCTGTTCAAGATCGGCGAGCTGGCTTTTGAGCCGCTCGGTGGTGCCGCTGTCGAGGGTGCCGGTGAGGTCGATCACCCGCTGGTCGAGGGCGACCCCGAGGGGCGAAGTGTCAGCCTGGGCGGTCATCAACAGACCGGCGCACATACATACCAACAGACTCAAAGCCACTTGCCGAGACCACCGCAGCATATTTGTTACCTGAAGTTTCTTCCGAAGCCGTGGACTGTAACCTATCCGCGCCATGGGCGCGTGCCCCAGAGTTTGTGTGCAAAACGTGCGCGAGCTGGCCAGGGTTCACGCGAGGATGTGGCGGTGAGTGCCTGCGCCACACACGGCACCACGCTTACCGTCACGGTTCAGCCTACGTAAGCGCTGCCCTGCATCACCGGTTCGACACTGCCGGTCAATACGACCCCACCCTCGCCTGCCCACTGCACCGTGACCGTGCCGCCATCGCACTGCACCCGCACCGTGGCATCCAGCAATCCACGCCGGATGCCATTAACCACCGCCGCGCAGCAACATGAACCGCTGCCCAGCGGCGTACCGCCGCCACGCTCCCAGATGCGCAGACGGATATGCCCTCGGTCGAGCACCTGCACGAAATGCACATTGGTCTTCGCCGGAAACAACGGGTGGACCTCCAGCGCAGGGCCCAAGGCCGCCACATCGACAGTCGCGATGTCCTTAACGAAAAACGTACAGTGCGGATTGCCCATGCCGCACGCCGCCGGGTCGCCTTCGATGGGCAAGTTGCGCGTATCCAGCGCTTCGGCCAACGGCACCGCCGCCCAGTCCAGCGACGGCTCGCCCAAGTTCACTGACACCTGCCGGCCCGGTGCACGCACGCAGGTGAGCAAACCGCGATCGGTGCGCAGCACGACTGAATCGGCGCCGGCTTCATGCATCAGGCGATCGGCCACTCCGCGCGTGGCGCTGCCGCAGGTTTGCAGCGGCGTGCCGTCGGCGTTCCAGAACTGGATACGCGCGGCGGCATCCTCGCAGTCGAGCACCACAGCCAGCTGGTTGAAGCCGATCCCGGTGTGGCGGTCGCCCAATTGGCGGGCGATTTGCGCCGTGATGGGATCGTGCAGGCCTCGGCGATCGATGATGACGAAGTCATCGCCATGGGCGTGCATCTTTACGAATGGCAGGGGCATGGGCGGTTGTCCTGTGGGTGGCGTGTCATCCGGGCCGTTTTCAGTAAAAGCTGGGCAGTGCCATTGGTTGAGAAGGTCCGGCCCGTTCGGCGTTTTCAAGCAGGATCCCGAATCGCTCAGCCAGCGCCTTGCGGCCTGTGGAGGTCAATGCAAGCGCCCGACTGTCGAGGTCCTGGATAACCCAGCCGCGGCGGATGACGGCCTGCAGAACAGCCGCGCCGAGCGCGCCGGCAAGATGAGGGCGCCGCATGCTCCAGTCCAGGCACGAGCAGGCGAAACGACGTCGCTGCGCCCTGACCTTGTCTGTGTCGATACCGAGTTCGGCCATGGCTGTTTCGCCGGTCGCTGTCAGTGTGTAAGCGCCCTCCCCGGCAACGGTCGGTGCCAACCAACCCGACACCATGAAATGGTCGTGAAGCCGCACCGCCAAGGTACCTGCCATGTGGTCATAACAGGTACGCGCGAACTGCAATCGGGTGGGCGTTGCGCACACAAAGCGTGAGTCCACGTTCTGGCCGATGACCATCAGCGTCTCGATAGCCTGGGCCACTTGCGCGTCCGCCAGGCTGTAGTAGCGATGCCGGCCCTGCGTATGCAGCCTGATCAACCCATCCTCTTTGAGTCTTGCCAGGTGCGCGCTGGCCGTGGAGGCACTCACCTCGGCAATCACGGCCATTTCGGTACTGGTGCGGGCGTGACCGTCCATCAGCGAACAGAGCATTTTCGTTCTTGCAGGTTCGGCGATGGCGCCGGCTACCCGAGAAACTGCGCTGTCGTTACCGAGGGCATCCATATTTCGTTCCTGAGCGAATCATCGGGTTCAAAGGTGTTCGATAGTAGCGGTTCTTCGTCGACAGGACCTACGCAATGACGCCTTTTGAAGCGGTTACACAGGCTGATCCCTACGTTTATTACGCGAGTCTCAGGCAGCAGAACGGTCTGCTATTCGATACGTCTCTGCGCTTATGGATTGCGAGCAGTGCCAACGCGGTCGAAGCCGTGCTGAGGCATCCCGACTGCTGGGTACGCCCCTTGAACGAGCCTGTGCCAGCGGCCATTGCGCAAAGCGCCGCAGGCAGGGTTTTCGGCCGGTTGATGCGCATGAACGAGGGCGCGCGGCACCTGTGCCCGAGAATGGCGATCGAACCGGCGCTGGCGGCCGTCGCCCCGCAAGGCCTTGCAGGCACTGTGTCACGCGTGGTCGAGGGCCTCGATAATCCGGGCGATAACCTTGATCAGTTGATGTTCACGTTACCGGTGTGCGTCATTGCATCGGTGATCGGCGTCCCGCCCCGCCAGCTACTTGAGGTTGCCAAGCTGACCCGGGATTTCGTCGCCTGCCTGTCGCCGCTGAGCGACGACGTTCAGCTCGGCGAGGCCAATGGCGCGGCCACTCGGCTCAGCCAGGTATTCAGTGAGCTGCTCAATAAAGACGCTGAAGGTAGCTGCTTGTTGAGCGCGCTGCGCAACAGCGGTGAAACCCGTGCCTGGGAGGATCGTGATGGGTTGATTGCTAACCTGATCGGCCTGGTGTCACAGACCTGCGAGGCCACCGCCGGCCTGATCGGCAATAGCCTGGTTGCGCTCCAGCGTCAGCCTGACCTGCTGGAAACCCTGCGAGCCACGCCACTGCTGGCTGCGGAGTTAGTGGCAGAGGTGGCGCGTTTCGACCCGGCGGTGCAGAACACGCGGCGGTTCGTGGCCAAGCGATGCACGGTCGAGGGCCGCGTCCTGGAAGCGGGCGATAGCGTTCTGGTGTTGCTCGCTTCAGCCAACAGAGACCCCGCCGCGAACCCGGACCCCGATCGTTTCTTGCTCAATCGCGCTGGACGGCGCACCTTCGGTTTCGGCTCGGGAAGACATGAGTGTCCCGGCCGCCAACTGGCAGGGAGCATCGCCGCCGAGGCGATTCTGGCATGGCTGCATCGGCAGCCGGCCGCATCTGCCCGTGTCTATCAATGGCGCTACCTGCCCTCCCTGAATGGCCGCATCCCGCAGTTCGATCAGGATCGGCGCCCCCAACCCTGATCGCCGCCATTGTCCAAGCATGGCCAAACACGCGACAATCCCAGCGTTGCGTTGACGCTGCGACCTGCCCAGACTCAATTGAACACTCACCCGGAGTGCCCCATGCTCATCGTCTTCAGCGGCCTGCCCGGCACAGGCAAAACCACGATTGCTCGAGCACTGGCACAGCATATCAGCGCCGTTTACCTGCGTATCGACCTGATCGAACAGGCCATTCGCGATGCCGGCGTGCTGGCGGGCGATGTGGGTACCAGCGGCTACGGCGTGGCGAATGCGTTGGCGCTGAGTAACCTGCGCTCGGGCCAAACGGTGGTCGCCGATTGCGTGAACCCGGTCAGGGAGAGCCGCGAAGCGTGGAAGCGCGTGGCGGCAACGGCAGGCGTGGCGTTGCTGGATGTCCAGGTGATTTGCTCGGACCGGCAGGCGCATCAACGGCGAGTCGAGACCCGCGCGGGCGATATTCCCGGCCTGGTTCCGCCCACGTGGCCATCCGTTCTGGCGCATGAGTACGAGGAGTGGGATGAGGTGCCGGTCACGCTCGATACCGCCCTGCTCACACCGGACCAGGCTGTCGCACTAATCCTGACGCGCCTTCTGTAGTGAGCGGGCTTGCCCCGCGCTGGGTGGCGAAGCCGCCCCAATAAGAACACCGTATTACCCCAGTTATAACGCATTGCCTTATTTAGGGCGGCTTCGCCACCCAGCGCGGGGCAAGCCCGCTCACTACAAGAGTCAGAGCACACTGCCCATCGCCTTCATCAACACCAGATCCCGCGCGTAAATATCCGGCGCATACACCAAGCCGCCCTGGCGATCGACCTCCACCGTCCAGTAACCCAGCAACACCGGCACCGGGGTCGCCAGCCTGAACTCGTGGGTCACGCCGGTGGCCAGCAGTTCATCGGTGCGTGCGCGTTCGGCCGGGCTTACCAGCAAATCCCTTAATAACAAGGGCTGCTCGACCCGCACACAGCCCGAGCTGAACGCCCGTGGCCCTTTGGTGAACAGCGGCTGGCTCGGCGTGTCGTGCAGGTACACCGAATACGGGTTGGGGAAGCGCATCACGATCTTGCCCAGCGGGTTGCGCGGGCCGGCTTCCTGGCGCAGCAGGATATTGCCGGGGCGCGCCCAGTCGATCAGTTCGGGCGCCAGCGGGTGGCCTTCGGCGTCGAGCACTTGCAGGTTTTGCTGGCGCAGGTATTCCGGGTTCAGGCGGATGGCCGGGAGCTTGTCCTCGCGCATGATGGTGGGCGGGATGGTCCAGGTCGGGTTGAGGGTCAGCCGCGTGATCCGGGATTTGAGCAGAGGCGTCTGGCGTTCCGCGCGCCCCACTTGCAGGCGCGTTTGCCATACGGGAATGCCGCTCTGGTAGACGCTCAGTTGCGCGGCGGCCACGTTGACCAGCACGCCTTCGGGCTCCAGGTCCTGGGCCAGCCAGCGGAAGCGTTCGAGGTTGATGCGCAGTTGCTCGCGGCGGATCGACGGGCTGATGTTGAGTTCGGCCACGGTGCCGGCGCCAATCACGCCATCGGCCTGCAACGAGTGGCTGAGCTGGAAGGCCTTGACCGCCTTGACCAGTTCGTCGCGGTATTGCTGGCCGCTGGGCGCCTCGGCGAGGTAGCCACCGTTGACCAGGCGCTGTGCCAGTTCCGGCACGCGTGGGTCTTCCATGCCGGGGCGCAACAGCGGGCCGCTGGCGACCGGGCCCCAATGCGGCAACGGCTGCTGGCGCACACTGGAATAGGCGTTGCGCAGGCTGCGGTACAAATCGGCACTGGGCCTTGCCTGGTCGAATGCCTGGACCATGTCCTGCAGGCCCAGCGCGGCGAAGGCCAGCACCTCGGTGTCGGGGTCGCGGTCCGGCGGCCGGGAATGCCACAGCGGCTCGAAGCGCGATTGCTGCAGGCGTCCGTAATGCAGGTCGTGCAGGGCTTGCAGGTAGCGCTGGCTGATGTCGATATCGCTGCACAGCACATTGGCCGCGGCATCCACGGCGGGCAGGCTATAGTGGGTGGGGTCCAGGCCGTCGTCGGCAAGCATCAGCAACTGGGATTGCAGCGCTTGGCGGCGTTCATCGGCAGACCACAGCGGCGCATTGCCCTGCTGTTGGTAGAAAACTTGCAGGCGCAATTGGCCGGCGACGTCGATCTGCGGCGCCAGGCCGGGGCAGACACTGGGCAGTTGCGCCAGGGCCTGTTGCACCGGGGCCAGGTCCACCGGCGCAGGCATGGCGACCGGCAACGGTTCTGCCGGCCGCGCTTGGGCTGTGGCGACCAATGGTGCAACGAGCAGGCAAATGCTCAAGTAACATGCGTGTTTTTTGAACAAGACTTGCTCCAATCCACAGTGGGGGGTTGTACTGTAGATGCTGACTTTCATGTGCCGGGTCACGATGTCCGCCCTGGGCCTGTTCACCCTGAGCCTGGCTATGTTGAGCAATTCTGCGCTCGCCGCCAATGGCACCCCTCCTTCCTTGTATAGCAGCCTGGCGCGATCGGCTCCAGAACTCAATCCCACGGTGCTCAAAAGCGCACTGAGCGCGGTGCAATGCGCGGTCAACAATGGCGAAGAACGCTCCGAGCGCCTGGCCGTGATTGATTATTCCCAGCCTTCGACCGCCCGTCGCCTGTGGATTTTCGACCTGCGCAAGAAAACCCTGGTCCTGCGTGACCTGGTGGCCCATGGCGCCAAGTCCGGGGAAAACTTCGCCACCGAGTTTTCCAATCTCGAAGGCAGTCACCAATCCAGCCTGGGCCTGTTCCGCACCCAGGAAAGTTACCTGGGCACCCACGGTTACTCGCTGCGCATGGACGGCCTGGAACCGGGCTTCAACGACCTGGCCCGCGACCGCGCGATTGTGATCCACGCCGCCGATTACGTCAGCCCGCTGTGGAGCAAACGCGAAGGCCGCATCGGCCGCAGCCAGGGTTGCCCGGCCGTGCGCCCGCAAGTCGCGCGCCAAGTGGTGGACAAGCTCAAGGATGGGCAGTTCATGTTCTCGTGGTACCCGGACCAGCGCTGGCTGAAGTCGTCGACCTACCTCAATTGCAAACCCCAGCAGGTGGCCAGTAGTCGTACAATCCGTGGCGGTTAGCCTGTCTTCATCGATAAAAGAGAGCGTCGAATGCTTCTACACACGTCCACCTGGATTGAGATCGGTCAGTTCCTGGAGCGCAGCCGCACGGTGGTGATCCCCATCGGCTCCAACGAGCAGCATGGCCCCACCGGCCTGTTGGGCACCGACTGGATGTGCCCGGAAATCATCGCCCATGAGGCGCAGAAGAACGCCGACATCCTGATCGGCCCGACCTTCAATATCGGCATGGCCCAGCATCACCTGGGCTTTCCCGGCACCATTTCGCTGCGCCCCTCCACCTTTATCGCCGCCATTGGTGATTGGGTGCGCTCGCTGGCCGGGCATGGTTTCGACAAGATTCTGTTTCTGAACGGCCATGGCGGCAATATCGCCACCATCGAAGCGGCGTTCTCCGAGCTGTACGCCGAAGCGAGCTTCGCCCGCCGCCCGGCCGGGTTTGCGCTGAAACTGGTGAACTGGTGGGACCTGGAAGGCGTGACCGACCTGGCCCAGCGCCAATTCCCGGTCGGCCATGGCAGCCATGCCACGCCGTCCGAGATCGCGGTGACGCAGTGGGCGTACCCGGATTCGATCAAGACCGCCGACTACTCGCCGCGAATCGCCAATACCGGGCCGATCCGTGAAGCGCTGGACTTTCGCGCACGGTTTCCTGATGGGCGTATGGGGTCCGATCCGGCGTTGGCGACGGTGGAGAAAGGTGGGGAATTGGTGGCGCTGGCTGCGCAAGGGCTGATCAAAACAGTTAACGCATTCAGCAACGAAGCCAAACCCTGAGCCTTACACCAATCCAAAATGTGGGAGCGGGCTTGCTCGCGAATACGGAGTGTCAGACCCGAATGAGCTAACTGACACACCGCCTTCGCGAGCAAGCCCGCTCCCACATTTGGGGCTATGCGGCGTCGGCAGCTATATGCATTCCTGCGCAGCAAGCTCCAGCCGCGACGGCTTGATCGCCGAGGCCAACGGCTTGCGTTCATACAGGAACACCTTGCCGCCCTCCTGGGACTTGTAGGCTTCCAGTACATCATCGGCGGCAAACTTGCTGGTCAACAGCACTTTGGCGTGGCGCGAGTTCTGCGTCACGGTGGAGGTGATGCCATGCTTTTCCAGCTTGGGCAGCACACATTTCACATAGGCCTCGGGGTCCTTGGCGGTCTGCAGGGTCAGTGTCGGAGCGTTGGGGGCGGACACACACCCCGCCAGCAACAGGGAACCAAAGGCCAAGCCCGGGGCGAAAAAAGCGCGCATGAAAAATTCCTGACTATAAAAAATAAAAGTTCACATCAACCCGCACGTTGCCCAGCGTGAAGCAGCGCCTTGAGCGACGCATCGAACTGCTTCAAGGCGTCGAGCTGCACATCCCGCTGCTGCTCGATCTGCGCGGCAACTTCCGGCGCGGCCTTGTCATGCACCCACACCGACGGCACCTGCTTGTGCACCGCGCCCTCGGCCTTGGCGATGTATTGCAGGTTCGCGTCGTAGAACCGCGCAATAAACCGCGCCTCGACCTGATCGTTACGCTGGGTCAGCAGTTGGTTATGGGTATCGAGCATCACCACCACGTCGGGGCGAGCCTGCACCAGGGCGTCCAGGTTGTCGTACACGGTGACCGACAAAAAAGTGCCTTGCAGCGAGCTCATCAACCAATCGATGGCCAGCTCCGGGTCGGAGCTGTTGACGAACGCCTGGCGGATACGCCCGTCGAGGGCATCCTTGGCGCCATTCAAGGCCATGTCGTGGTAGCGTTCAAGGTAGCTGAGATTATCGCGGGTATTATCGCTCAACAACACACCCACCGATTGCGCATGCTGCAGGGAGTTTACGCTACCGACGATAGGTAGCAAATGGCCTGCATGCAAATCATCGGCGATCGCCGCGTTGTTGATCACGACAGTGCCCAGCATCACCATCATTAAAGCCAGCTGAATAAACGTCCTCATCGCGCATTTCCTTGAAAGCGTCTCGATGGGGCGATTTTGCGCTTTTGCTGCAAAAACAGAACTTGCGATCCGTGATGGTGACTATTATCTGAACCGATAGTGCACCTATAAAACCTATAAGGACCACGCCATGAAGCCCCACCAGAAAACCTTCGACCGCATCCGCGAAGCCGTCCTGCCGGAATTTCGTGAGCGGGTCGCCGATTATCTGGCCGACTATGAAGGCGTGCTGCAAGACCCCGCCGTTGACGCCACCCAATTCCAGGCCAGCGCCCATCAGCTGCGCGGTTACCTGCGTGGCTTGAACACCACGCGGGTGCTGGGCATGGCGGATTGGGAAGACCTGGACCGGCGCGTCGCGCAAATGGCCCAAAGCCCTACAGCGCAGGGCGTTGCAGGTTGACCCACGCCTGCACGGACGGGCGCTGCCACTGGCGTTGCGCGTAATCCACCAGTTCGGCCGGTACCTGATCGCCATTGAGAATCAGGCGGTTGAGCATCACCGCCAGGTCCACGTCGACAATCGACCACTCGCCGAACAGATACGCCGCATTACCCGCCAACAGTGTCTGCGCGGCGCTGATCAACTTGGCGGCTGCCGCTTCGGCCGCGGGTGACAACGGCGGCATTTTCTGCCCGTAGAACACCACCAGCGTCGAGCGCTCCTGGCGGATCGGCAGCAAATCGCTGCGCAGCCACGCCTGCACCTGCCGCGCCCTCGCCCGCTGCCGGGTGTCAGCCGGGTACACCGGCGTCTGCGGGTGAACCTCTTCCAGATACTCCGTGATCGCCGACGACTCCGACAGCGCGAAGTCACCGTCCACCAGCGTCGGCACACGCCGGGTCAGGGACAGTTGGGCAAAGTCAGCCGCCAGCTGCTGCGCGGCGTCCAGGTCCAAGGTGAGCGTGTCGAAAGCCAGGCCTTTTTCCCGCAGGGTGACGAACACCGACAGGGCGTAGGGGCTGGTGAACATGTGATCAACATACAGACGTAACGCACGCTGGCTCATAACGAATCTCCTTGAGTGAGCCACCACGCTACGAGATGTGCGATGAGAAAGACAATGCGCTGTTTTTATGGGGGCATTCCTTGGTGGAATACCGCTTAACCCGCGAACCCACCCTCGTCCAGAAACGCTTGCTCGTCAGCGGTGGAGGCTCTGGCCAGCACGTCATTACGGTGGGGGAAGCGACCGAACCGCTGGATAATTTCGGCATGTTGTTTGGCCCACCGGTAGGTGTTGGCATCCAGTGGGTGGTTGAGGGTCAGCGACCGCTGCTGGTCGGCCGGGTCTTCCGAATGTTCGAACGGCAGGTAGCAGAACGCACGCAACGACGGCTCGATCTGCTGATCCAGGCCGGCGTCGACCATGCGCTGGGCGTAAAGCCGTGCCAGTGGGTCGGTGGCGAACATATGGGCGGTGCCACGAAATGCATTGCGCGGGTATTGGTCGAGCAGGATCAGCAACGCCAGCGCCCCTTGCGCCGAGTCCAGCCAGCTTTCCAGCTCACGCCGGGCGGCTTGCAGATGGGCGGTGTGGAAGGTGTCGCGGAAACTGGCGTCGAAGGCTGCGTTCTTGGCGAACCAGCGTTTGGGGCCGGCTTGTTTCCAGAAGTCGATGACGGCGTGTGGGGTGGTCATGGTCAGGGCCTGCGCAGACGATTTCGTCTGACCGTATCAGAATCCAGGGCACGGCGAGGATCAAATGTGGCTGGCTTGCCTGCGATAGCCATAGGTATCTACACAACTTTGGCTCGACGCTGAAACCCAGTGAACAGCGGCTTCTGTGGCGAGCGGGCTTGTCCCGCGTTGGACTGCGAAGCAGCCCTAAAATCGGGCTCTGCGGAATGTCTGATACACCGCATTCTCCTTACTGGGGCTGCTTCGCAGCCCAACGCGGGACAAGCCCGCTCGCCACAACAGCCCGTTCTCTGGGGTTTCAGCGTCAAGATACCTATGCGCCTCGCAGGCAAGCCAGCTCCCACATTGATTTGGGTCTTGCTTTAGAAATCAACAGTGGCCGACAGCTTGACCGTACGCGGCTCACCCTGGGTCAGATAATTGTTGGTCGTCGACGCCGACGCCCAATACGCCTTGTTCGCCACGTTCTCGACGTTGGCGCGCAAGGTGATGTACTTGTCGTCAGCCTTGAAGCCATAGCGGGCGCCGAGGTCGACGCGGGTCCAGGCGGGGATGCTCAGGGTGTTGCTGGCGTTGACGTATTCGCCACCGGTGCGCAGCAGTCGCGCGTTGACGGCGGCGCCCTGCAGGCCGGGAATGTCCCAGTCGGCGCCGACGTTGTACTGGAAGCGCGGCACGCCGGCGGCGCGGTTGCCGTCACTCAGACCGTTGGAGGTATTGTTCAACTCAGTGTTCATCCAGGTCGCACCGGCCAGCAGGCGCAGGCCGTCAAGCGGTTCGCCGAAGACGTTCAGCTCAACGCCCTTGTTGATTTGCTCACCGTCGACGCTGAAGGTGCTGGTGCCATTGGCATTGGTGTTGGTGGCGCTGCTCGGCTGCTCGATGCGGTAGACGCCCAAGGTCGCGCCAAAGGTATCCCAATCCAGCTTGACCCCCGCCTCCGTCTGTTTGCTGCGGTTAGGCGCAAACACCTCGCCGGGGTTGGTGACGTTGGTCAACGGCGCAGTCGGCCCCTGGGCCAGCCCTTCGATACGGTTGGCGTAGAACGACACGTGCTCCCAGGGTTTGACCACCAGCCCATATACCGGCGTGGTGATGGTCTCGGCATAGTTGGCATTGCGCACACCGGTGGTGGTGTTCCAGCCATCCACTTCGATGGTCTGGCGCCGCACGCCGAGTGTCAGCAACACGCGGTCATCGATAAAGCCCAGGGTGTCGGACACAGCGGCGCTTTTGATGCGGTTCTTGCCTACGATGCGCGGGTCATGGATATCGCCGCCGAAGTAAGTGACCGAAGGACGCGGAATCTGCACCGGGTTGTACAGATTGCCCGGCTGACGATTGGCCTGGGTGATCGCTTCAAACGCCGAACGCTGCTCCCCCCAGATGCCGGACAAACCGACGTTGACTTGGTGGGTCACCGGTCCGGTATTGAAGTGCCCGTTCAGGCCGGCCATGGCGCTCTTGTTGTCTTCGTCATGGGGCGAGTACAAAAAGCCCACGCGGCCACTGCCATCGTTGCCCACGTACAGCGACGAATACTGGCCATTCTCCCGTGTGTGCTTGGCGCCGCCGCCTACGTAGGCGGTCCAGCTTTCATTCAAGTCGTACTCGGCGTTGAACATGCCGTAGGTGTCTTCCAACTCGGACCAACTCCAGTCCTGGGCGTAGTTGTGCCTGGCCGATGGCGCCTTCGGCACCTTGCTGCCATTGGGATACACCACGGAACGGCCATTGTTGATGCGCTCTTTTTGGTAGCCGAAATCGGTGGACACGCGCAGGCGATCACCCCGGTAATCCAGGGCGACCGCCACCAGTTGCGAGCTTTTGAATTCGTCTTCGATGGCCGTGTCGCCGCCATGCCTGGCCAGGTTGACGCGCGCGCCGAAGCGGTTGTCTTCGCCGAACCGCTGGCCCAGGTCGAGGTGGCCGCCGCGCTGGCCATCGGTGGTGGTGTCGAGGGTGATGCTGCGGGTGGGTGTGTCTTCGGCGCGCTTGGGCACCAGGTTGACGCTGCCGCCAATGCCGCTGCCCGCCGGCGACACGCCGTTGACGAACGCATTGGGGCCCTTGAACAATTCGACCCGCTCCAATGCTTCGGTGGTGATGATCTGCCGTGGCAGTACGCCGTACAGGCCGTTGAAGGCAATGTCATCGGTATTCAGCGGCAGCCCGCGAATGGTAAATACCTGGGAAAAATTGCCGAAGCCTGACGACTGGCGCACCGACGCGTCATTGAGCAGCACATCCCCCACGGTGCGCGCCTGCTGGTCAGCGATGGTCTTGGCGGTATAGCTGACCACACTGAACGGCACGTCGTTGATCGAGCGATTGCCCAACACGCCCAAACGCGCCGAACGCGCGACCTGGCCACCGGCATAGGTATCCGCCTGCGCGCCGCTGTCGCCGCTGATGGTGGTCGCACCCAGTTGCAGCGCATCGCCCGTTGCTTCGGGCACCAGGGTGTAACCGTTCGCACCGGTGCTTTGCAGCGTATAACCGCTGCCTTGCAGCAACTGCATGAGGCCCGACTGCGCAGTGAAGCTGCCCTGCAAACCGGCGCTTTGCTGGCCGTTGAGCAGCGTGGAATCAAATGAAAGCGGCACGCCGGACATCGCCGCGAACTGCGCCAGCACATTGCCCAACGGCCCCGGCGCAATGCTGTAGCCGCGCGCCGCGCTGGCCGACCCCGTGTCCGCCGCCACGGCGCTGTGCAACGGTGCGATGGCCGCAAGGGCGATGGCCAGGCTCAAGGCCTTCAAAGGGCGGATGGGGTGCGGTGTGAAGGTCATGGGCATTCCTGTCGGCGCGGTGCGATGTTGAGGGTTCTTCCCTTACACCGGGCGACAACGAAAAAGGTATCAGCAACGGTCGACAATAATCTCAGCGCGGCTCTAGGGTCACCCAGTAACCGGTCAAGCTGCTGACCTTGACCGGCAAGGTGTCCTGCAGCAGGCGCAGGCTGGCGTCGGTGTCGCGCAGGGGAAACGCCCCGGACACGGTCAGCCCGGCCACACTGGCGTGACAACGCAGCACGCCGTGACGGTAACGCCCCAGCTCATCGAGCAGATCGGCCAGGCGCATGTGCTGGGCCAGCAGCATGCCGTTTTCCCAGGTCGTCGCACTGATATCCAATGGCTGCACCGCCTGCACGGTGTCGCTGCCAAAGGCACTTTGTTCACCAGCCTTGAGCACCCGCCCGGCGCTGGCGTGCTGCGGCAACATTTCTACCGCGCCCTCAAGCACTGCCACGCGGCTGCTCTGCTCGTCCACCCGTACGCTGAAATGTGTGCCCAGGGCGCGGGCGGTGCCGTGGCGGGTCTGCACGATAAACGGGCGATGGGTCGGTGCGGGGTCTTTGGCGGTGGTGACCTTCACTTCGCCCTGCAACAGGTCGATGCGTCGCACCTGATCGGTGAAGGCGATATTCAGCGAGCTGGCGGTGTTGATCAGCAGGTGCGTGCCGTCGGGCAAGCTGACGTTGCGTTGCTCGCCCACTGCGGTGTGCTGGTCGGCGGTCCATGGCTGCCACGGTTTTTGCCGGTACGCCAGCCAGCTCGCCGGCCCCGCCAGCAACAACAGCCCGAGCGCTTGCCGCCGGCCCAGGGATTTTTTGCGGCCGATGCGCTTGAGGGTATCGCCGGCAATCGCGGCCGGCACGCTGTCGAAATCCTCCAGGATCGCCTGCGCGCGTTGCCAGGCCAGGGCGTGCTGGGCGCTGCGGCCCTGCCATTGGGCGATGGCGCGGCGGTCGTCGTCGGTGGCGCTGCCGGATTGCAGCTGCACCATCCAATCGGCGGCTTCGCCGAGAATCTGCGGGTCGATGGAGGGGGTCATGCCACGCTCAGGCACGCAAGGAATGCGTCGCGCATGTAGCGTTTGACCGAGACCAGCGACACCGCGAGCTCATCGGCGATCTGTTGGTAGGTGAGGCCATCGATCTGCGACATCAGAAAGGCTTGGCGGGTTTTCACCGGCAAGTCGCGCAGCATGGCTTCGATGCGGTACAGCGCTTCGAGGATCAGCCAGCGGGTTTCCGGCGACGGAACCTCCTGCTCGGGCAGGTGCGCGATGGTCTCCAGGTAGGCGCGCTCGACTTCCTGGCGGCGCCAGCTGTCGATCATCAAGCCCTTGGCGATATGGGTAAGCAACGCGCGCGGCTCGCTGCCGAAACCGGCGCCGTTCTGGCGGGTGAGCAAGCGCATGAACGTATCGTGGGCCAGGTCGGCCGCATCGCTGGCATTGCCCAACTTGCGGTCGAGCCAGCGGTACAACCACCCGTGGTGTTCGCAGTACAAATCCTGGATAGGCCGATTGAGGGAGGACGACATGCAAATCACCGGCGCGCTGGCCAAGGAGTAATTAAGAATTGATCGCATTCTAATCGGAGCAACGAATCGCGGCAACGCGCAAATTAATGTTATAGGATAACGCCCCACTTCCACCCTGCCCTGCGAATCTCGCCCATGACTGACGCTGTTCCCTTGCGCCAACGCCTGCTTTCCATCGACGCCCTGCGCGGCCTGGTGATCCTGTTCATGCTGCTGGACCACGTGCGTGAAACCTTCCTGCTGCACCGCCAAGTCAGCGACCCGATGAACATCGACAGCACCGAGCCGGCGCTGTTTATCAGCCGTACCCTGGCCCACCTGTGCGCGCCGGTGTTTGTGTTGCTCACGGGTTTGTCGGCCTGGCTGTACGGCCAGAAATACCAGGGCCGGCGCGATGTGTCGGCGTTCCTGTTCAAGCGCGGGCTGTTCCTGGTGGTTCTGGAATTTACCCTGGTCAACTTCGCCTGGACCTTCCAGTTGCCGCCCAGCGTGATCTACCTGCAGGTGATCTGGGCGATCGGCGTGAGCATGATCGCCCTCGCCGCGCTGGTGTGGCTGCCGCGTCCGCTGTTGATCGGCTTGGCGCTGGTGATCATTGGCGGGCATAACCTGCTGGATGGGCTGCATGTGGGCGCGGGGTCGGCGTTGCAGGTTCCGTGGTCGATCCTGCATGAGCGCAGTTGGATCGAGGTGGGCGACGCCCTGCGCCTGCGCGTGACCTACCCGGTGTTGCCGTGGATCGGCGTGATCGCCCTGGGTTATGGCCTTGGCCCGTGGTTCGCCAACAGCCTGGAACCGGCGTTGCGCCAGCGTTACCTGTTGCTCGGTGGCGTGGGCGCGTTGGTGGGGTTTGTGCTGTTGCGGGCGGCCAACGGGTATGGCGAGAAACCGTGGCAGGCATATGCCGACGGCGCGCAGACGTTAATGAGCTTTTTTAACGTGACCAAGTACCCGCCATCGCTGCTGTTCCTGGCGCTGACCTTGGGGATTGGCTTGCTGCTGTTGCTGGCGTTTGAACGGGCCGGGCACAAGCGCTGGATAGGCATCTTGGCCACGTTCGGCGCAGCGCCGATGTTCTTTTACCTGCTGCATTTGTATGTGCTGAAAATGCTCTACGTCGCCTGTGTGGCGCTATTTGGCCTCAATCACGGCAACTATTTCGGCTTCGACAACATCGGTGCCATTTGGCTGGTGTCGCTGTTGTTGCCCTTGGCGCTTTACCTGCCAGTGCGCTGGTTTGCCGGGCTCAAGGCACGGCGCCGCGACCTGGCCTGGCTCAAATACCTGTAGAAACGGGTAGCTGTTCTGTGGGAGCTGGCTTGCCTGCGATTGCCATAGGTATCTACACATCTTTGTAGTGAGCGGGCTTGCCCCGCGCTGGGTGGCGAAGCCGCCCCAATAAAGACACCGCCGAGTTCCAGATAGAACCGAGTCGCCTGGTTTGGGGCCGCTTCGCAGCCCAGCGCGGGGCAAGCCCGCTCACTACAGAGAGATTTTTCAACCTTTGAAAGTTGTGTAGATGTCTATGCTGCGATTGCAGTGGGTCAGCTCCACATGTATTGGCTGACAGGCCGCTATCGCAGGCAAGCCAGCTCCCACAGGAACCCGTTCCTACATTTAGATTGCGTCAGGCCAGTTCGGCCCGCAATTGCCGCGCTGCCGTCACCATATGAACCAACGCCGCTTCCGTCTCCGGCCAACCCCGTGTCTTCAACCCGCAATCGGGGTTCACCCACAACCGCTCGGCCGGTATCCGCTTGGCCGCCTTGCGCAGCAGGTTGGCCATTTCCGAGGCCTGCGGCACACGCGGCGAGTGAATATCGTAGACCCCCGGCCCAATGTCATTCGGGTAAGCGAAGGCTTCAAACGCCTCAAGCAACTCCATGTCCGAACGTGAAGTCTCGATGGTGATCACGTCGGCATCCATCGCGGCAATGCTCTCGATCACATCGTTGAATTCGCTGTAGCACATGTGGGTGTGGATCTGGGTTTCATCCCGCACGCCCGAGGCGCACAGCCGAAACACGTCGGTGGCCCAATCCAAATAATGCTGCCACTGCGCCTGGCGCAACGGCAAGCCTTCGCGGAAGGCAGCTTCGTCGATCTGCACGATCTTGATGCCGCCGGCTTCCAGGTCCACCACTTCGTCACGGATCGCCAGGGCCAACTGACGGGCCTGCGTCTCATGACTCACGTCTTCGCGGGGGAACGACCACATCAGCATCGTCACGGGGCCGGTCAGCATGCCTTTCATGACTTTATCGGTGAGGCCCTGGGCGTAGCGGATCCACTCCACCGTCATGGCTTTGGGGCGGCTCAGGTCGCCGAAGATCACCGCCGGTTTCACGCAACGCGAACCGTAGCTCTGCACCCAACCGAAACGGGTGAACACATAACCGTCCAACTGCTCGGCAAAGTATTCGACCATATCATTGCGTTCGGCTTCGCCGTGCACCAGCACATCCAGGCCGAGGTTTTCCTGCACCTCAACGGCATGCTTGATCTCGCTGTGCATGGCTTCGACGTATTCGGCTTCGCTCAACCGGCCGGCTTTGTAGGACTGGCGCGCCAGGCGGATCGCGGCGGTCTGCGGGAACGAACCGATGGTAGTAGTCGGAAACAACGGCAGGTTGAGGCCGGCACGTTGCTTTGCGATGCGTTGGGCAAACGGCGACTGGCGCCGGCTGTCCTTGGCGGTGATGGACGCGACACGGGCCTGCACCGCAGGTTTGTGGATGCGCGGCGAAGCGGCACGGGCCGCTTGCACGGCGCGGCTTTGCGCCAGGGCGGCGAGTACGTTTGGCGCTTGCGGCGCGTTCACCGCTTGCGCCAGCACGGCGACTTCAGCGCACTTTTGTACGGCAAACGCCAGCCAGCCTTTGAGCTCGGCATCCAGCGCGTCTTCACGGCCCAGGTCCACCGGGCTGTGCAGCAAGGAACAGGATGGCGCCACCCACAGGCGGTCGCCCAATTTCTCATGGGCGTGCTGCAAGGTCGCCAGGGCGTTTTCCAGGTCGCAACGCCACACGTTACGGCCGTTGACCACGCCCAGGGACAGCACCTTATAGGCAGGCAGGCGGTCAAGGATGGTCGGGTACTGGTCCGGCGCACGCACCAGGTCAATGTGCAGGCCATCCACCGGCAGGTTGGCGGCCAGGCCCAGGTTCTCTTCCAGGCCGCCGAAATAGGTAGCCAGCAGCTTTTTAAGCGGGTCGCGCTGGATCTGGTTATAGGCGCGCTCAAAGGCGTTTTTCCAGTCCTGGGGCAGGTCCAGCACCAGGATCGGCTCGTCGATCTGCACCCACTCCACGCCCAGTTCCGCCAGGCGCTGGAAGATCTGGCCGTACAGCGGCAACAAGCGGTCAAGCAGGTCGAGCTTGTCGAAGTCGCCGCCCTTGGCCTTGCCCAGCCACAGGTAAGTCAGCGGGCCGATCACCACGGGCTTGACCGCGTGGCCCAGGTCACGGGCTTCCTGCACTTCTTCGAACAACTGATCCCAACCCAGGTGGAAGTGCTGGTCGGCGCGAAATTCAGGGACCAGGTAGTGGTAGTTAGTGTCGAACCACTTGGTCATTTCCTGGGCATGGGCACCGCCGCAGCAGCTGTCGCTGACGCCACGGGCCATGCCGAACAACGTGTGCAGGGTGGCCTTGCCATCGGCCGGGCGGAAACGCTCCGGGATCACGCCGAACATCAGCGAGTGAGTCAGCACCTGGTCGTACCAGGCGAAATCACCGGCCGGCAGCAGCTCGATGCCAGCCTGTTTCTGCAGGTCCCAATGGGTCTTGCGCAATTCACGGCCAACGGCGCGCAGGCCGGCTTCGTCAAGCTCACCCTTCCAGAACGCTTCCTGCGCTTTTTTCAGTTCACGATCGCGTCCAATGCGCGGGAATCCGAGGGAATGAGCGACTGCCATGACTTACAACTCCAATGTTGATATGAATGGCAGGCATTGTCGGCAGACGCACATGATGAGACAAACTCATTCTACTCCAGATGATCACAAGATCCATTCATGTTGAATGTTGTAGTGAGCGGGCTTGTCCCGCGCTGGGCTGCGGAGCGGCCCCAAACCACGCGACCTGATTCTATCTGGAGCACTGCGGTGTCTTTATTGGGGCGGCTTCGCCACCCAGCGCGGGGCAAGCCCGCTCACTACAAGTATCGGGGCAGCAGGCACCGATGGGAGATGTCAAAAAATGGATGCAACAACTTGCGCAGACTTCTCGATACATAAACTGAGCGACCTGCCGGAACAGATCTGCAAATTGGAAGCGCAGGCCGTCGCCGAAGGGTTCAGGTTCGTCACACGACTGATCAAGGAATGGGAAGAGCGCTCCAATCGATTTGATCAACCGGGTGAATGTCTTCTTGGCGTGTTTTATGAAGCGCAGTTGGTGGCAATCGGCGGTCTTTCCTGTGATCCCTACACAGGCCCTGGCATCGGACGACTGCGCCGTGTCTACGTCGCGCCCGCGTCACGTGGACGCACTGCAGGAAAAGCCCTCGTGCAACAGTTGCTGGACGAAGCCGCCCCGCATTTTCACTTGGTGCGCCTGTCGACCGATAGACCCGAGGCCGCAGCGTTTTACCTTCGTTGTGGCTTTCATCAGGTCGTTGATAAGACTGCAACGCATGCAAGGCGGTGCTCCAGATAACTTCTCTTCCAGCAGCGCCACCGCCATCGCAGCCTCACTCAATCTATCAATCCCTGAGCGTCATAGAACGGATACGGCCCCGGGTACTCCCCGAACACGCCGTTGTGGCTGATCAAACCTTGTTGCGCTTGCCAGCGATGCAACAAATAGCCCGCCGGCTCCAGGTTGAAATGCGCGGGCGCCGCGTCTTGCAAATCCAGCACGATCTGGTGGGACGTGCCGGGGCAGACACAACTGAGGCTGCCGCCGAAACGGCGCTGCATCGGCCGGTGAAGATGCCCGCACAACAGGCGCTCCACTTGCGGATGGCGTGCCACCACCCGCTCCAGGCCGGCGGCGTTGATGAAGGGTTCGCGGTCCATATGGCCGATGCCGCTGATGAACGGCGGGTGATGCAGGATCAACAAGGTCGGCGCCTGCGGGCGCATCGCCAGTTGCTCATCGAGCCACTGCAATTGGCTGCCCTGCAACTGGCCGCCGTGGCCGCCGGGGATCGTGGAGTCGAGGCCGATCAGGCGCAGCGGATGGGTGTCTACCACCCAGTCCAACGGGCCCTCTGCCGACAATGGCAGGTAGGCGTGATCGCGGAACGCATCCAGCAACGGCCCACGCGTGTCGTGGTTGCCGGGCACCAGGTAGCATGGCATGTGCAGGCGCGCGAGTTCAGGGTGCAGCACGGCGTATTCATCGGCACGGCCGAAGTCCACGAGGTCGCCGCTGATTACTACGATGTCGGGCCGTGGGTGGCTGGCGTTCAGATGGTCGACGGCGCGGCGCAGCGCGCCCAGGGTGTCCACCACGCCATAGGTGAGGCGCTGGCCGGCTTTGAGGTGCAGGTCGCTGATCTGGGCGACGAGGAATGGACGATTCACAGTGGATTCTCACGCATTCAGGGTGAACAACATGTGCGGCGCAATCGCCAGGGCGATCGGCGCGCCGACGGCGTACAACTGGTTGTCGCTGCTGTCGACCAGCAAGGGTTGCGGGCCGCCTACGTCCACCAGCAAACGGCTTTGCGCGCCCTGGAAGAACTGCGCCAGCAGACGCCCGTGCAAGTGCCCTTCGCTCTCCATCACGCGCAGATGTTCGGGGCGGCAATACAGGGTGTCGGGCTGGTCGGAGCCCTGCCACGGCAGTTCGCCGCCGCAGACTTTCAAGCCCTTGGGCGACGAGCCGCTCACCGCGAAGGCGTTGAGGTTGCCGACAAAGCCTGCGACGAAGGCGTTGGCCGGTTTTTGGTAGATGTCCCGAGGGCTGGCCAGTTGCGCGATTCGCCCGTGCTCCATCACCAGGATGCGGTCGCCCAGAGCCATGGCTTCGCCCTGGTCGTGGGTGACAAACACCGAGGTGATGCCCAGGCCGCGCAACAGTTCGCTCAGCTCACCGCGCAGGCGTTCGCGCAGTTGCGCGTCAAGGGCCGCCAGGGGTTCGTCCAACAGCAGCACTTTCGGGCGTGGCGCCAGGGCGCGGGCCAAAGCGACGCGCTGGCGCTGGCCGCCGGAGAGTTCATGGATGCTGCGCTTGCCGTGCTGCTGCAACCCCACCAATTCAAGCAGCTCTTGGCAACGCTTGTTGCGTTCACGCGGCGCCATGCCGCGAACCTTCAAGCCATAGACAATGTTGCCGGCCACATCCAGGTTGGGGAACAGCGCGTAATTCTGGAACACCATGCCCACATCGCGGCGCTCGATGGGCAGGCGAGTCACATCCTGATCACCGAAAAACACCTGGCCCAGATCCGGGCATTCCAGGCCGGCGATCAGGCGCAAGGTGGTGGTTTTACCGCAGCCGGAGGGGCCGAGGATCGCCAGGGTTTCGCCGCCTTCGACGGTCAAATCCAAGTCATGCACGGCCACGGTGCCGTCGGCGAACGCCTTGCGGCAGCCTTGCAGGCGGATAGTAATAGCGGTCATCGACGCTCTCCACGGGACAAACGGGCACTGATGGCCTGCAGCGCGATCAGCAGCGGCACGATCATCAGCAAAAAGATCAGGGTGTAGGCGCTGGCGATTTCCAGGCGCGCCGAGGCGTAGCTGTCGGCCAGGCCCACCGGCAGGGTCTTGGTCATCGGCGTGTGAAGCATCCAGGTCAGGTTGAATTCACCCAGGCTCAGGGTGACCACCATCAACACGCCGGCCAGGATGCCCGCGCGGCAGTTGGGCACCACCACGCTGAAAAAGCGTTTGACGGGACCCGCGCCCAGGCTCGCCGCCGCCTCCTCCAGCACCGGCAGTTGCTGGCGCTGCATCACCGCCATCACCGGGCGCACCAGGAACGGCAAGGTGAACAGCACATGGCCGACCAGGATGAACAACCAACTGCTACGGAAGCCGCCGAACTGGCCGTACGTCAGCAGCAACGCCAACGCACTGGCCAACCCTGGCATAGCCACCGGCAGCACCATCAATTCCTCGAAGGCGCGGCTGAAGCGGTTGTTCATGCGCACCAGGGCATAGGCCGCCGGCACGCCGATCACGCAGACGCACACCGCACAAGCCAGGGCCAGTTGCAGCGACAACCACACGGTGGGCGAGTAGGCCTGCCACACCTGGATCAACCAGTCGAAGGTCAAGCCGCTGGAAACGCCGACAAAAAAGTTGCGCGTCAGCCCGGCCAGCAGCGACAGCAGCACCGGCACCAACATGAAGGCGCACACCAGCAGGGTAAACAAGAGTTGCGGCACAAACAGCGATGAGCGCTTCACAGCACAGTCCCCGAATTTTTCACCAGACGCCGCGTGAGCAGCAGCACCGCCCAGGTCACCGCGCCAAGCACCACCGACAGCGCAGCGGCGACGGCAAAGTTGGCGTAATTGGTGAATACGTTATAGATCGCCACCGGCGTGACGTTGAGCCGCGTCCCCAGGGTAAACGCCGTGCCAAAGGCGCCCATGGACGTGGCGAAGCAGATCGCCCCGCACGATGCCAGCGCCGGCGCCAGGCCCGGCACGATCACATCGCAGACCACACGCCAGTGCCCTGCCCCCAGTGAATGCGCGGCCTCCTCCAGGCTGCGGTCGAGGCTTTCGCAGGCCGCCATCACCGTGAGGATCACCCGGGGAATCGAGAAGTACAGGTAACCCACGAACAGCCCCGCCAACGAGTAGGCAAAGATCCAGCGCTCACCGGCCAACTGCAGGCCCAGCGCGGCAAACAAGCCCTGGCGCCCCGCGAGCAGGATCACCAGGAACCCCACCACCACACCGGGAAAGGCCAGCGGAAACGTGAGCAATGCCACCAGCGCCGAGCGCCCGAAGAACTGTTGACGGGCGAGGAACACGCCGCTGATGCCGCCGATCACCAACGCGACCAGCGTCACCACCACCGCCAGGATCAGGGTTTGCCCCAGGCTGCCCAGGTACTGCGCGCTGCTGAGCACCTGCCAGTAACCGCTGCCGGCGCTGTCGCGGCTCTCGGCACCAAGCAGCATCAGGTGCGCCAGCGGCAACAGCCAGAATGCGAGCAGCACTGCAAAGGCCGGGGCCAGCGCCCAGGCGGCGTGTCTTGCCGATGTTGCCACTTACTTGACCTCGTTCAGGTAACGGGCGGCGAAGGCTTCCTGCACAGCGGCCATTTTTTGGTAGTCCACCACACCGGCGCGGGCGTAGTCGCTGTCGGGCAGGAACTGCGCGGCCACGTCCGCCGGCATTTTCATCGGCCGCACCGGGCGCAGATAGGCCTTGGCCCAGAGTGCCTGGCCCTCATCCGAGAGCACGAAGTCGAGGACTTTTTCCGCGTTGGCGCGGTGCGGCGCATTGGCGACCAGGCTCATGACGTAGGGCACGCTGATGCTGCCTTCCTGGGGGATCACGAAAGCGACATTGGCCTGGTCTTTGTAGCGGGCGCGGTAGGCGTTGAAGTCGTAGTCCACCAGGATCGGCAATTCACCGGACAGTACCCGTGCGTAGGCGGTCTGCTTGGGCACGATGGGGCTGTTTTTCGCCAGTTTCTGGAAGTAGTCGATGGCCGGGGCGAAGTTGTCCAGGTCACCGCCCATGGCGCGGTTGATCGCCACTGCCGAGACGTAGCCGACGAAGGCGCTGGAGGGGTCGAGGTACCCGACCATGCCTTTGTACTCAGGCTTGAGCAGGTCGGCCCAGCTTTGCGGCACCGGCAAACCACCGAGCGCGTCGACGTTGACCATGATGCCCAAGGTGCCGGAGTGGATCGCGAACCAATGGCCGTCGGGGTCTTTCAAGCCGGTGGGGATCTGGTCCCAGGCCTTGGGCTTGTAGGTGTCGACCACGTCGGCTTTTTGCGCCTGCAGGCCGAAGGTCACGCCGTAATAAACGACGTCGGCCACGGGGGCGGCTTTTTCCGCCACCAACTGCGCCAGGGACTGGCCGGAGTTCTTATTGTCCAGCGGCACTTGCACGCCGGTGCCTGCGGCGATGGCCTTGAGCTGGGTGCCCCAGTCGGCCCAGTCCGGCGGGCAGTTGTAGCAAATCGCGGTGTCGGCGGCCTGGGCCAGGCTCGCGGCACCGCACAGCAGCACGGCGGCCAGGGTTTTACTGAATGCGCGCATCAAGGATCTCCTCATGGGGCTGGGTACTTTCGCCTGGCCGGATATGGCAAGGCAGGCAATGGGACGTCGGGGCGTTGCCGGCGATTTGCGCCAGCAGTTGGTCGATCACGGTGCCGGCCAGCAGCGCGATGGGCTGCACCACGCTGCACAGGGTCGGGTGCATCTGGGTACCGAGGCTGATGCCATCGAAGCCCATCACTGACAGTTGCCCGGGTACGTTCCAGGCGTTGCGGCGCAGTTCGGCGATCAGGCTGATCGCCAGGAAGTCGTTGGAACACACCAGCGCGGTGGGCGCCTCGGGGCTCTGCAGAAACGGCGCGATGGCCGTGAATTCAGCCTGGGTGTGGGCCGGCATTTCGATCACGGGGCGGCTCTTGAGGCCGTATTCCTTCATGGCATCGCAGTAGCCGGCGTAGCGCAGGCGGGCACGGTCCGATTGCAACGCGGGGCCGGCGACCATGCTGATCCGTCGGTGCCCGGCTTCCAGCAGGTAACGCGTGGCCAGGGCCATGCCTGCGCGGTTGTCGACCGACACGGCGCTGTAGTTGGGGTTGCTCGGCTGATGGTAGGCCAGCACGAAGGGCGTCTTTTCGGTGTTGAGGCTGCTGAGCACCGCGTTGCTTTCGGCATCGGTCACCGTCAGCACCAGACCGTCGACGCGCTGGCGCAGCAGTTCTTCGACCACCGTGCTTTCACGCTCGCTGCTGTAATCGGTGGTGGCCAGCACCAGGCTGTAGCCGCGTGACCGCGCGGCGCGTTCCATGGCCTGGAACTGCTCGGCGAACACCGGGTTGAGCAGGTTGGGCACCACTACACCAATCAGTTGGGTGGTTTGCAGGCGCAACTGGCGGCCCAGCAGGTTCGGCCGAAAGCCCAACTCACGGGCGGCGGCGAACACTTGTTCACGGGTGACCGGGCGCACCTGTTCCGGGGAAGCAAAGGTGCGGGCGGCGGTGGCGCGGGATACGCCAGCCAGGCGTGCTACGTCTTTCAGGTCAGTCATCGTCACTCGCTTGAGATCGATCTCATTGGCGAGGACAGTAGCGGGGGAATGTGGCAGGACGGTGGTGGGGAGATGACAGTTTGATGTCAGCGAAGCGGATGTACACCGATCAACCTGTGGAGGTGGCTTGCCTGCGATGACCATAGGTATCTACACAACGTTCAAAGGCTGACAAATCTCCCTGTAGTGAGCGGGCTTGTCCCGCGCTGGGTGGCGAAGCCGCCCCAAACCAGACGATCTGGTTTCATCTGGAACACTGCCGTGTCCTTATCGGGGCCGCTTCGCAGCCCAGCGCGGGACAAGCCCGCTCACTACAAAAATGTGTAGATACCTATGGTTATCGCAGGCAAGCCAGCTCCCACAGTGGCCCGGTGTGTACCTTTAGATAGTCATACTCCATCGCTATGCTTGAAAACCCGGCGCGCAAAATCCGCCCACTAACCTTTCGATCTGATCCAAGTGCGGGCACAATGCGTGTCCTTTTTTGGCAGGCACCGCCCCAGGCTCTCAAAAATGATCAAAACGCCGTACTACCTCATCGATAAACAGAAGCTTCTGGTCAACATGCAGAAGATTGCTTACGTGCGCGAGCAGTCCGGCGCCAAGGCGTTGCTGGCGCTCAAGTGCTTTGCCACCTGGTCGGTGTTCGACCTGATGCAGCAATACATGGACGGCACCACCTCCTCGTCGCTGTATGAGTTGAAGCTCGGCCGCCAGAAGTTCGAAGGCGAAGCGCACGCCTACAGCGTGGCCTGGGCCGACGATGAAATCGAAGAGATGCTGGAGAACTGCGACAAGATCATTTTCAACTCCATCAGCCAATTGCAGCGCTTTGCCGAACGCAGCGAGGGCAAGACCCGCGGCCTGCGCGTCAACCCGCAGGTGAGCAGCTCCGACTACCTGCTGGCCGACCCGGCGCGCCCGTTCAGCCGCCTGGGCGAATGGGACCCGGTGAAGATCGAAGGCGTGATCGAGCAGATCTCCGGCTTCATGTTCCACAACAACTGCGAGAACGGCGACTTCAGCCTGTTCGACAAGATGCTCGGCACCATCGAAGAACGCTTCGGCGCGCTGCTGCACAAGGTCAAGTGGGTCAGCCTCGGCGGCGGCATCCATTTCACCGGCGAAGGCTATGCGCTGGACGCGTTCTGCGCGCGCTTGAAGGCGTTCTCCGAGAAGTACGGCGTGCAGGTGTACCTGGAACCGGGGGAAGCGGCGATCACCAACAGCGCTTCGCTGGAAGTCACCGTGCTCGACACCCTCTACAACGGCAAAAACCTTGCCGTGGTTGACAGCTCCATCGAAGCCCACCTGCTGGACCTGCTGATCTACCGCCTCAACGCCAAGCTGGCGCCGAGCGAGGGTGAACACACCGTCATGGTGTGCGGCAAATCCTGCCTGGCCGGCGACATTTTCGGCGAGTATCAATTTGATCGTCCGCTGGCCATCGGCGATCGGCTGTCGTTCATCGACACCGCAGGCTACACCATGGTCAAGAAAAACTGGTTCAACGGCCTGAAAATGCCGTCCATCGTAGTGAAACAACTCGACGGTACAGTCGAAGTGGTTCGTGAATTTGGTTACGACGACTACCTGTCCAGCCTTTCGTAAGCTGGCGGATATAGGAGAAATAAAGCAATTGAAAAAGAACGTTCTTATCATTGGTGCAGGAGGTGTCGCCAAGGTGGTGGCCCACAAGTGCGCGCAGCACAACGACGAACTCGGTCGTATTGCTATCGCGTCGCGCAACATCTCCAAATGCCAGGCCATCATCGACAGCGTCAAGGCCAAGGGTAGCCTCAAGGTGCCCGCCGACATCCAGGCCTTCGCGCTGAACGCCCTGGACGTGGAAGCGACCAAGGCCCTGATCCGCGAGACCGACTCGCAGATCGTCATCAACGTGGGCTCCGCGTTCCTCAACATGTCGGTATTGCGCGCCTGCATCGACACCGGCGTGGCCTACCTCGACACCGCCATCCACGAAGAGCCGGGCAAGGTCTGCGAGACCCCGCCGTGGTACGGCAACTACGAGTGGAACCACCTGGAAGAATGCAAACAGAAGAACATCACCGCCATCCTTGGCGTGGGCTTCGACCCGGGTGTCGTCAACGCGTATGCCGCGCTGGCGCAGCAACAGCATTTCGACCGCATTGATTCGATCGACATTCTCGACGTCAATGCCGGCTCCCATGGCAAATACTTCGCCACCAATTTCGACCCGGAAATCAACTTCCGCGAATTCACCGGACAGGTGTGGAGCTGGCAGAACAGCCAGTGGACCAGCAACACCATGTTCGAAGTCAAACGCACCGACGACCTGCCGGTCGTGGGTTCGCAGAACCTCTACCTCACCGGCCACGATGAAGTGCACTCGCTGTCGAAAAACCTCGACGTGCCCAACGTGCGGTTCTGGATGAGCTTCGGCGAACACTACATCAACGTGTTCACCGTGCTGAAAAACCTCGGCCTGCTCTCCGAGCAGCCGGTCACCACCGCCGAAGGCCTGGAAGTGGTGCCGTTGAAAGTGGTCAAGGCCGTCCTGCCCGACCCATCGTCGCTCGCTCCCGGCTACACCGGCAAGACCTGCATCGGCGACCTGGTCAAGGGCACCAAGGCTGGCCAGCCGCGCGAGATGTTCATCTACAACGTGGCGGATCACGAAGACGCCTTCGCCGAGACCGACAGCCAGGGCATCTCCTACACCGCCGGCGTTCCGCCGGTCGCCGCTGCGCTGCTGGTGGCGCGTGGCGAGTGGGATGTGAAGCACATGGCCAACGTCGAGGAACTGCCGGCTGAGCCGTTCCTCAAGGCACTGGACGTGATGGGCTTGCCGACTCGGATCAAGGACGAGCACGGTGATCGGGCCTGGGATGCGAAAGCCTGATAGGCCGTAGCTGACCGAACAAAAGAATGCGCCCTCAGGGGCGCATTTTTTGTTGGACCGTGTTCAGGTCTTCAGAACACTGCAGATCCAAATGTGGGAGCGGGCTTGCTCGCGAATGCAGTGGGTCAGTACCGTATGAGCTGACTGACACTCTGCATTCGCGAGCAAGTCGAATCGTCGCACCGCCGCTCCCACAGGGGATCTGTGGTGCTGTAAAAAACGCCTACCGATCAGATATTTCCCACAACCGTTTCAGGTTGTCGCTCGGAACTTCGCTGGCTAACCTCCCTGCCGTCGCTGCCAATTCAGCGGCCGGATTTGACCGTCCGATTTCAAAAGAGCAACTGCGCCAACACCGACCTTAGGCGTTTTTTTACGTCTGATGTATCGTGTCGCGGCAGCTGTACGCGGGATACCTTCGGGTATGCCGGTTTTGCTCCTTTGGCCGGTCGGTCAACCCGCGTATGGCTGCCACCCTGATTCGTTTGACCGCGAAGCGTGGCAGCTCCATTTATAAAGGAGCCTCACCATGATCAAAGACAGCCCCAATCCCCCAGAACAACTCTTCACCGTACGCCCCAACCTGGGCACGGAAACCCTGCTGGTCAACGCCTCCCAGGATTTAGCCTCCATCAGTGATATCGCCGTTCACCTGGCCTTCGAAGTCGATGGCGCTCAACGTAACGTCGCACTCGGCATCTGTCGCATGCTCGAAGGCGTGCAATTGCTAGTGAACAAGGCCTTGGACGAAGCCCATCCAGCCACTTGAATCCGATCGAGGCTGGCGAGTTCCCTGTGGCGAGCGGGCTTGTCCCGCGTTGGGCTGCGAAGCAGCCCTAAAACCAGCCTCTGCGGAATATCTGATACACCGCATTCTGCTTACTGGGGCTGCTTCGCAGCCCAACGCGGGACAAGCCCGCTCGCCACAATAGCCCATTCACTGCGGTTTCAGCGTCGAGCCAAAATTGTGTAGATACCTATGTTGCAAGCTCCAACAAAGATTTTCTGGTTTTCAAGCGCGTGCCTGCCTTAAGGGTGCCGTAGGGTTCCACAGGCCGAATAACCAAAGTTTCCGAGTGGGAAACCTTAACCAATTGGCCAGCACGAACCACAAGCACCGATTCGCCGTTGAAAAGGGCAACCTCGTAAGCATCCCTGAACGCTTTGCCCGCAGATGGAGGGAATGCGCGATTCTTGAGCGAGAAGCTGTGCCTCGGTGAGTTGGGGCTTAACTTTTTTACGCGACATTTTGCTCTCCTGCTAAGGACGAGGGCTGATCAATAGCAATGAGCATAGATCACCTTAAACGCGGTTATCCACTCAAAACACCGACCACCCAATCCGCTCACTCAACAACTCCAACGCCTTCATCCCCGCCAGCGAGTTCCCCGCCGCATTCAATTCCGGCGACCACACGCACACCGTAAATTGCCCCGGTACCACCGCGACAATCCCGCCGCCGACCCCGCTCTTGCCCGGCAAGCCCACGCGGTAGGCAAAATTTCCCGCTTCGTCATACAGCCCGCTGGTGGCCATGATCGAGTTGACTTGCTTGGTCTGGCGCGCCGTCAATATCTGCTCGCCGCTGTGGGCGCTCGTGCCTTCGTTGGCGAGGAAGCTGAAGGCCTTGGCCAGGTCCATGCAGCTCATCTGCAGGGCGCAGTAGTTGAAGTAGCTGTGCAGCACCCCATCCACATCGTTGTGGAAGTTGCCGAAGGATTTCATCAGGTAAGCCATGGCCGCGTTACGCGCGCCGTGTTGGGCTTCGGAGTCGGCGACCACGCTGTTGACCAGGATCTGCGGGTTGCCCGACAGGCGCCGTACGAAGTCGCGCATCGACAGGATCGGTACGGCGAAGCGTGATTGGTTGATGTCGCAGATCACCAATGCACCGGCGTTGATGAACGGATTGCGCGGGCGGCCGCGTTCGAATTCCAGTTGCACCAGGGAGTTGAACGGCTGCCCGGACGGCTCATGGCCCAAACGTTCCCAGATGGTTTCGCCGCCATGGTCGATGGCCTGCACCAGGCTGAACACCTTGGAGATGCTTTGCACCGAGAACAACGTATCGGCGTCGCCGGCGCGGTAGGCCGAGCCGTCGTTGCCATATACCGCGATGCCCAGCTGGTTGGCGGGTACATCGGCCAGCGCTGGGATGTAGTCGGCGACTTTGCCGAGGCCGATCAGTGGGCGCACTTCGTCGAGGATCGACTCGAGCAGCGCCTGCATGTCTTGTCCTGTCATTTGTCTTCGAATCAGTGGAAAGCGAGGGCGCGCAGGATACTTCAAAGGGCCCGGAACCCCCACACAATCTCCACCACCCGCTCGGCCACCACCACGTAAACCAGGATCAACAACAACTGCAGCGCCAGGTGATAACGCAACTTGGCCAGCCGGCGAATGCCGTCGCTCACGTTCAGCAGCATCAATAGCGCCGACAGCACAATCAGCCCCCACCCCGCCACGCTGGACGCAAACACACCGATAAACAGGTCGCGCTCACCCAGCAGCGCATTGGTGCCGGCTGCAAACAGCAGCGCACACACCAGCAGGTTTTTTACGTTGTCAAAGACCTGGGTGCTCAGGTCATGCTCCAACAGGACCATGTATCGCTTCCATAATGTGCGCATGGGTCGTTACCGGATAGGGATCGCTCGTCAATCAAAGTAGTCCATATGCCCGTACACTGCACCGCTGCGCTAACTCCACGAGGACTTTTGCATGAAATTGATGATCGGCCTGGCCGCCCTGCTGCTGGTATCGGCGTGCTCCACCCACAACCCGCCCGCCCAGGACTCCGCCGCGTCCACGTGCCTGGCAGGCGGCGGGACCATGAAGCAAGTGGGCAAGTTGCAGAGCTGGAAGTGCATCACGCCGTACCGGGATGCGGGCAAGGCGTGCACCGATTCGAGCCAGTGTGAAGGCGAGTGCCAGACCAGCGTCACCACCCAATCCGGCAACGGCCCGGTGGCAGGCACATGTCAGATGGATAACAGCCACTTCGGCTGCTCGGCGACGGTGGAGAAAGGCCAGCTGGGCCGGGCGATTTGCGTGGACTGAGCCCCACCATCGCTCCCCCTGTGGCGAGCGGGCTTGCCCCGCGTTGGGCTGCGAAGCAGCCCCAGTAAGCAGGATGCGGTGTATCAGATACTCCGCAGAGGCTGATTTAGGGCTGCTTCGCAGCCCAACGCGGGGCAAGCCCGCTCGCCACAACAGCTCAGCCACTGAGTTTCAGCGTCAAGCCAAAGATGTGTAGGTACTTATGGCCAGCGCCCACATTGACCGCGCTCAGCCTGGGAGATCGGCGAGCCCCAAATGCTCGCGCAGCGTCGACCCTTCATACGCCGTGCGGAACAACCCCTTGCGCTGCAAATGCGGAATCACGCTCTCGACAAATTCGGTGAACGAGCCCGGCAGATACCCCGGTGAAATCACGAAACCATCGCAACCACCCTGCTCGAACAGTTCGGCCAACTGGTCGGCCACCTGCGCCCCGGTGCCCACGAGCTGCGGCACGCGTACGCTACTGGCGAAGATGCGCCCGAGTTGTTCCAGGGTGATTTCGGGGCCTTGCATCAGCAGTTTTTCCGCGGCGGCCGGGTGGATCAGCGGCGACTGGGCGACTTCAGCCAGCGTCGCCGACAGCGGGAATGGCGACAGGTCGACATTCAGCTGTGACGCCAGGGTCACCAGCCCCAATTCCGGCCGCGCCAGCGCGTTGTGTCGGTCACGCTTGGCGCGGGCCTCGGCCTCGCTGCCGCCAATAAAGGGCATTACGGCGGTGAGCACTTTGCAGCTGTCGGCGTCGCGGCCTTGCTGCACCACCTGCGCGCGCACGTCATCGCGAAACGCGCGCATCGCCGCCAAGTGCGGGTGGATGGTAAAAATCGCCTCGGCCCAGCGCGCGCCGAAGCGGCGTCCACGCCCGGAAGAACCAGCCTGGATCAGCACCGGCCGGCCCTGGGGCGTGCGCGGAATATTCAGCGGGCCTTCGACCTTGAACCATTCCCCCTGGTGCTGCACCGAATGGATCAACTCAGGGTCCGCCAGCACCCCGCTTTCACGATCCAGCTTCAGCGCGTCCTTGCCCCAACTGTTCCAGAGCTTGAGCGCAACTTCGACGAACTCATCGGCACGGTCGTAGCGCAGGTCGTGTTCAAGGTGCTTGTCCTTGCCGAACAAACGCCCTTCGCTGTCGTTCATCGAGGTGACGATATTCCACGCCGAGCGGCCTTTGGACAGGTGATCGAGGGTGGCGAATTCGCGGGCGATATGCGCCGGTTCGTAATAGGTGGTGGAACGGGTGGCGCCCAGCCCCAATTTGGTGGTCTTGCCGACCAGATAGGAGAGGATCGGCAGCGGGTCCAGGCGTGTGGCGTCCTGGGCGCCGTAGCGCAGGGCGAACTCGCGGGAGCCGCCCATCTGGTCGCCCACGGCCAGGCGGTCGGCGAAGAACAGGAAGTCGAACAGCCCCTCCTCCACCACCTTGGCCACCCGCGTGTAGTACTCGGGGTCGAGGTAATTGCCGACGGTTTCCGGGTGGCGCCACACCGCATGGCTGTGCACCACCGGACCACTCAAGAGGAACGCGGATAAATGGATCTGGCGGCTCATGGTTTTGGCGTCCACAGGTTGATGTCGCTGGCCTTCAAAGGCTTGGGGATCAGCTTGGCGGTGTAATAGATGTCGGCGATACGCTGTTGCTCGGCGAGGTTTTCCAGCTTGACCGGGATGATGTCGTAGCTGCGGCGGCTATTGGCACGCTCCACCGTGGCCGGGGCGATATTGCCCCAGAGCGGGCCGAGGAGTTCAGCCGCCTGCCGGGGATGGGCCTTCACCCATTGGCCGGTCTCGCGCAGGGTGTCGAAGGTCACTTGCAAGACATCCGGGTGGGCATTGGCGAACTTGGTGGTTGCCAGATAGAAGCGGTTGTAATCCGCCAGGCCGTCCTTGCCGTCGGCGATCACACGCACGTGATGGTCCAGTTGCTGGCTGGCGAGGAACGGGTCCCAGATTACCCAGGCATCGACGCTGCCATTGGCGAAAGCCGCGCCGCCGTCCGGTGCTTCCAGGTAACGCGGGGTGATATCGGCCAGCGTCAGCCCGGCTTTTTTCAGCGCCGAGATCAGCAGGAAGTGGCTGCCCGAACCCTTGGACACGGCCACGGTCTTGCCCTTGAGGTCGGCAATGCTGTGGATCGGCGAGTGATCCTGGACGATGATCGCCTGGGCACCCGGCGATGAGTTTTCCTGGGCGTAGTAGGTCAGCGGCGCGTCGGCGGCCTGGGTGAACAGGGCAAAGGCGTCGGCCACGTCCGCATGCAGGTCAACGCTGCCGGCGTTCAGCGAGCTGAGCAAGCCGGTGCTGAACTCGTGCCAGTTCACCGTGAAGCCCAGGGGTTTGAGACGTTGCTCCAACTGGCCATTTTGCTTGAGCAGGATCCACAAGGTGGAAGAACGTTGGTAGCTGATGTCTAGGGTTTGTTCGGCATGGGCCGCCGCCGTGGCAAGCAGCAAACTGGCGGCGACGATGAGTTTCTTGAAGGTCATGTAAGGCCTTGGCGTGAGAGGAATGGGGAACGCTGCATATGCCAAAAAAACCGCACGGGGCCTGGCAGGAAAGTCACTTCGATTATATTAACGATGGGTAATAATGAAAGAACCCTATAATTCTATGGTTATGCCCGATTCATCGGATGGCGAAGAAAGGCGCCTAAGCTCAGATCAAAACAGTATTTAACGAGGGGTTTTAAGCACTTTAAGCTCAGCGCTATGCAGTTGAAGATCGAGCCCATCATGTCCCGTCGCCGTCCCCTCGCCGCAGGCTGGGATAAATCCGCTGGCTGACCCACCGCTTTCGCAGGCAAGCCAGCTCCCACAGGGGATTGATGCTGTTCGCCTGTTCTGTGTCTGGCACCGACAAAAACTGTGGGAGCGGGCTTGCTCGCGAATGCGGTGGGTCAGTGGATAAATCCGCTGGCTGACACACCGCCTTCGCGAGCAAGCCAGCTCCCACATTTTTGATTTTCATAAGCCGCTAGAGCAGTGTGCGGGCCAGGGCCTTTTTCCATTCTGCATAACGCCCCGCCATCAGCGGATCAGCGTGGGGCTCGAACCGCTCGCGCTGTCGCTCCAGCTCACCCAACGCCTCATCACTTGCCCATACCCCCAACGCCCGCCCCGCCAGGTGCGCCGCGCCCAGCGCCGACACCTCCGGCGACAGGCTGCGCACCACCGGGCGCTGCAGCAGGTTGGCCAGGAACTGCATCAGCCAGCGATTGCGCGTTGCGCCGCCATCCACCCACAACTCCTTGAGCGGGTTGCCGATGTCCTGCTGCATCGCATCGAATACATCGCGGATCTGGTAGCCGATGGACTCCAGCGAAGCCCGCAGGATATGCGCGCCGGAGGTGGCTTCCGTCAGCCCGCAGATCAACCCGCGCGCGTCGGCTTGCCAATGCGGCGCCCCCAGCCCGGACAATGCCGGCACAAAGTACACGCCGCCGTTATCCGGCAGTTGCGCGGCCTGTTCGGTCAAGGCATCCAGGGATTCCCCGGCCACCAGGCGCGAGGCCCACTGCACGGCGGCGCCGGTGTGGACGATATTGCCTTCCATGCCGAAGGTGGGTTTAACACCGTCATGCCAGGCCAGGGTGGTCGACAATCCATGGGTGGAAGCAATCGGGCCACTCATGGGCGTCATCAGCGATGAGCCGGTGCCAAGGGTGGCCTTGACCAGCCCCGATGCGAAACCGCCCTGCCCGTAGAGGGCGGCGTGGGAGTCGCCGATCATCGACATCACCGGGATACCGGCAGGTACACCGCCCACTGCGACGGTTTCGGCGAAAAAACCGGCGCTGGGCTGGATCGGCGCCAATGCGGCCAGTGGAATCTGGAACAGCGCCAACAGTTGCGGGTCCCAGGCGCAGGTGTGCAGGTTGAACAGTTGCGTGCGCGCCGCATTGGAATAATCGGTGGCAAACACCTGGCCACCGCTGAGTTTCCACAGCAGCCAGCTATCGACGGTCCCCAGGCAGATATCCCCGGCCGCTGCGCGGGCGTGGCCGTTATCCAGGTGATCGAGAATCCAGCGGAACTTGCCGGCGGAGAACATCGGGTCAAGGGCCAATCCGGTTTTTTCCAGGACCAGCGCTTCATGACCCTGCGCATGCAGCTCGGCACATAACGCGGTGGAGCGCCGGCATTGCCAACTGATGCACGGCGACAGCGCCTCGCCGGTATGCCGGTCCCAGGCCACGACCGATTCACGCTGGTTGCTGATGGCCACCGCAGTGATCGGTCGATCCACCTGGGCCAGGCATTCCTCAATGGCGGCCAGGGTGTTGTGCCAGATCGACAGCGGGTCCTGTTCGGAAAACCCGGGCGCCGGATGGGTGATGCTCAAGGGGCGTGAACCGCGCGCAATCACTTGCCCGAGTTCGTTGACCAGCACCGCCTTGGCGTTGCTGGTGCCTTCGTCTATCGCCAGGATCAGCGGCGTGTTGTTGTTCATGGACTTCACCGCAACCGAGTGGCAGCCGCCACGATCCCAGCCGCGTCGATGTTATGCAAGGCGCGCGTCGGTTCGCGCGCACCGGCGGCGGCGTATTCGCCATCGCCGATGCCCAGGCGCGTCAACCCGATGCCCAGGCCGGCTTCGGCCAGCACCTCGGCAACCAGGCTGCCGACGCCGCCATTGATGTTGTGTTCTTCGACGGTGATTACCGCACGCGTACCGCTCAAGGCGCTGAGCAACACGTCACGCTGCAATGGCCGGATCGACGACAGGTTGATCACCTGGGCCTCAATGCCCTGCTCCGCCAGCAACGCCGCCGCGTCGACCGCTTCGTGCACCACCGAGCCCAGGGCCACGATGCTCACGTCGGCGCCCTGGCGCAGGATATCCACCTGGCCGGGTTTGAACTGGTAGCCGGCACCGTGCACGTCGGGCAACGCCTTGCCGTCGAGACGGATGTACACCGGTCCTTCATACCGCAGGGCGTAATCGACGATTTGCCGGCACTCGATGGCATCGGCCGGAGCGAAGATCTGCACGTGGCCAAAGCCACGCATTACCGAAATATCGTCGAGGCTGTGGTGGGTGCTGGCCAACGGGCCGTAGCTGGTGCCGGCGTTCAGGCCGAACATTTTGACGTTGGCCTGGTTGTAGCAAACGTCGACCTTGATCTGCTCGTTGGCCCGCGAAATCAGGAACGGTGCGGCATTGCAGGTGGCAGCAATCTTGCCGCCCAAGGCCAACCCCGCCGCCACACTGACCAGCGACTGTTCGGCAATGCCGACGTTGATCAGCCGCTCGGGGAAACGCTGGGCGAATGGCCCGATCTTGGCCGTGGACGTGGAGTCGCTGACCACCGGCACCACATCGAGCCCGGCGTCGACCGCGTCGATGAAGGCCTGCACCATGACGCTCGCCAAATGTTCACTCGCCATGGTTCAACTCCTCCAGTGCCGCGTTGACTTCGTCACCCTTGGGCACGCGGTGGTGCCATTCGGGACGGGCTTCGATAAACGACACGCCCTTGCCTTTGATGGTGTGGGCGATCAGCACCTGGGGCGCGCCGCTCTTGGCCTGCATGCTTTCCAGGGCCTGGATCAATTGGCCCACATCGTTGCCGTCGCACTCGCTGACGCTGAGGCCGAAGGCGGCCCATTTCACGTCCAGCGGGTCGAGCGGCATGATGTCGGCCGTCAACCCCGCCAGCTGCAGCTTGTTCTTGTCGACGATCACGAACAGGTTATCCAGGCCGTACTTGGCCGCCGCCATCGCCGCTTCCCAGTTGGAGCCTTCGGCCAGTTCGCCGTCGCCGGTCAAGACATAGATGCGCTTTTTGCTGCCGGACATTTTTGCCGCCAGCGCCAGCCCCACCGCCACCGGCAAACCGTGGCCGAGGGCGCCGGTGTTGAGTTCGATGCCAGGGGTTTTCTGGCGCACCGGGTGGCCGGGCAAATGGGAATTGAAGTGTTGGTAGGTCGCCAGCCAATCGGTGGGAATGTAGCCCGCCTGCGCCAGGCAGCAATACAAGCCGCCCACGCCGTGGCCCTTGCTCTGGATGTAGATATCGCGCTCCGGGTCTTCGGTGCGTTCCGGGCCGGTATTGAGGATACGGAAATACAGGGTGGCGAGGATGTCGGTTTCCGACAGGTCCGCCCCGGTGTGGCCGCCGGCCGGTGAGTCGGCATTCAGGCGGATCACGTGGCGCCGGATCAGGCGGGCCTGTTCTTTGATCTGGTGAGCGTCGTACTGGAAGGCATTCATGCAGCGGCTCCTGTGGGTGACCACGCGAGGTGAGGCATTTGCGGTAAACGTGTCGAAAGCTGTTTTGAATATTTATTCAGCAGTGACAATATATTTCTATTTAGACGCCGATCCAGCGCGCGGTCAAGTGAGCGATCCATGAAAAAACAAATAAATAGGTGAAATATCCCTCGGACAAACGGGCAAAATCCCATGCCAGCGCGTCTACTCCGCGGCTTTTCCCGCAGCCAAAACAGTGTTCCAAAGGCCCGTCGCAAAAATTAAGCGCTTGACTTTGCCACGGTGTCACTGGAATCTGAATTAACAGTCAGGCACGCATAAATATTCAGGCGACCTGAAAGCACTCCAAAAAAAACAACTCAGGAGAACACTGTGGACGCCAAAGCTATTGTCCAGCACCCGTCCGAACTCAAGCCGCCGCCCCGCCCACGCCTGGTGAAACTCCTGCCCAGTAACATCGGCGGCCCGCTGATCGGGCTGGTATTGCTGGTGCTGGTCTTCTCCTTCAGTTCCGAATTCTTCTTTTCCTTGCGCAATGGCCTGAACATCCTTGATCAGGTCACGGTACTGGGCATCCTGGCGATCGGCATGACGGCTGTGATCGTGATTGGCGGTATCGACCTGTCGGTGGGGTCGGTGCTGGCATTCTCGATGATGATGCTCGGCTGGCTCTATCAGGATCAGGCCGTGCCGCTGGGCCTGGCGATTCCGATCTCGATCGCCACCGGCATGCTTGCCGGGCTGGTGTCCGGCGGGCTGATCACCTACGCCAAGCTGCCACCCTTCATTGCAACGCTGACCATGATGTCGGTGGCGCGCGGTCTGGCGAATATCCTTACCGAAGGCCGCCAGGTCGTCGGCTACCCGGAATGGTTCACCAGCCTGGCCACGGTGCGGCATTTCGGCTTTCTCTCGGCCACTGTCGGGCTGTTCCTGGTGATGCTGGTGCTGGCCTGGGTGTTCCTGCGCTTTCGGGCCGGTGGGCGCAACCTGTATGCCATGGGCGGCAGCCCGGAAGTGGCGCGCCTGTCAGGCATCAAGGTGCGCGCGATCACCCTTTGGGTGTACGCCATCAGTGGCGCCCTTGCCGGTATCGCTGCCGTCACCCTGGCCGCGCGCCTCGACTCTTCCCAACCCAGCGCCGGCCTGAGCCTGGAACTGGACGCCATCGCCGCCGTGGTGATTGGCGGCGCCAGCCTCAACGGTGGCGTCGGCAGCATCGGCGGCACCTTGGTCGGCGTGTTGATCATTGGCGTGTTGCGCAATGGCCTCAACCTGCTGGGCGTCTCGCCCTTTATCCAACAAGTGGTGATCGGCGTGGTCATCGCCCTCGCCGTCACCATCGACACCCTGCGACGCCGCTCCAGCACTGCCCGTTAAACCTGTTCGACAGTTGACACCCTCCAACAATAAAACCAGGAGTCACCGACATGTTCAGCCCCAAGAAACTGCTCATCGCCACCGCGCTGGCGGCCGCTACCCTCTCTGCCGCCGGCACCACCTGGGCCAAGGACCTGACCATCGGCCTGGCCGTGGCCAACCTGCAGGCCGACTTCTTCAACCAGATCAAGCAATCGGTGGAAGCCGAGGGCAAGGCCAAGGGGATCAAGGTGATCACCGTGGATGCCCAGGGCAACTCCTCGACCCAGGTCAGCCAGATTGAAGACTTGATCACCCGCCAGATCGACGTGCTGATCTACATCCCGGCGGGCGCCACCGCCGCCGGCGTACCGGTAAAAGCCGCCAAGGCCGCCGGCATCCCGGTGATCGCCGTCGACCGCAACGCCCCCGACGCACCCGGCGATACCTTCATCGCCAGCGACAGCGTGGCCGGCGCCAAGACCCTGGCCGAATACGTCGGCAAGGTCACCGACGGCAAGGGCCGCATCGCGATCCTGCAAGGCCAGATCGGTACCACGCCGGAGAACGATCGCGCCAAGGGTTTTGAAGAAGGCCTGAAAGCCTTCCCGGACCTCAAGGTGGTCGCCCAGCAACCAGCCGAATGGGCCCAGGACAAAGGCTTCGCCGTGGCCCAGGACCTGCTCCAGCGTGACCCGAACATCACTGTGTTCTTCGGCCGTGCCGATGCCATGGCCCTGGGTGCCGCGCAGGCGGTGAAAATCGGCAACCTGGACCATAAGGTCGTGGTGGTCGGTTTTGACGGTGACGTCGCCGGGCTCAAGGCCGTGCAAAGTGGTGTGCTGAACGCAACCATGACCCAGCAGACGCAGAAAATGGGCCGTATGGCCGTGGCTTCCGCCATCGACCTCAAAGCCGGCAAAGACGTGCCCAAGGAACAACTGCTGCCCACCGTGTTGACCACCAAAGACAACGTCGCGCCGTTCCTGCAACAGCACCCGTAAGCCTTGGAGATCGTGATGAAAGCAGCAGCGTTGCAGACGTCCACGGACGCGGTGTTGTGCCTGCGCAATATCAGCAAGGCCTATGGGCCGGTGCAGGTACTGTCGCAGGTCAACGTCGACATTCGCCCCGGCGAAGTGTTGGCCCTGCTCGGTGAAAACGGCGCGGGGAAATCGACTTTGTCGTCGATCATCGCAGGCCTGGTGCAACCGGAGGCCGGGGGCAGCATGACCTGGCTCGGCGAGCCTTACGCCCCGGGTTCGCCGGGGGCCGCGTTGAGCGCCGGGATCGGCCTGATCCATCAGGAAATCCGCCTGCTGCCGCAATTGTCGATCGCCGAGAATATCTTCGTCGGTCGCCTGCCCATGCGTTACGGGCGGGTGGACCGCGAGTACATGGAGGTCCAGGCGCAGATCCAGCTGGAACGCCTGGGGCTCAAGGTGCTGGCGTCGCGCAAGGTCGAAGGCCTCAGCGTGGCGGCCCAGCAACTGGTGGAAATCGCCAAGGCGTTGACCCTCAAGGCCAGCCTGTTGATTCTCGATGAACCCACCGCTGCGTTGGGCGGGGACGAAACCGAGTTGTTGTTCAAGCAGGTGGAACGTCTGAAGGCCGAGGGTGTGTCGTTTATCTACATCAGCCATCGCCTCGAAGAAATCGCACGCATCGCCGACCGCGTGCTGGTGCTGCGCGACGGTCGGCAGATCGCCCTGCACGCCACGGCGCAAGTGCCGGTGCGCGAATTGGTCGAGCAGATGGTCGGGCGCAGCCTGGAGCGGATTTTCCCCGCGCTTGCGCCTCCCCAGGCCCAGGTGGTGCTGCAGGTCAAGGATTTGAGTTGCCGCGAATTCGCCTTGCACGGCATCGATTTCAGCGTGCGCGCCGGTGAAGTGTTCGGCATCGCCGGTGTTGTCGGCGCCGGGCGGACCGAACTGGTGCGCACCATTGCCGGCGCGGCCCAGGATATCCGCGGGCATATGGTGCTCGATGGCCAGGTGCGTCAACTGCGCTCGCCATTCGAAGCCATCCAGGCCGGTGTGGTGCTGGTGCCCGAGGACCGCAAACAGCAAGGCGTGGTGGTGGAACATCGCATCGAAGACAACCTGATCTACGGCAACACCGACCTGCTGGATAAGCGCGGTTGGGTGTTCCCCGCCCCGCTGCGCGAGTTCGCGCGCACGGCGGTGGCGCGCCTCGGGGTCAAAGGCGCGCCGCAGTCGCGGATCTCCAGCTTGTCCGGCGGTAATCAGCAGAAAGTGATCATTGCCAAATGGCTGGCGCGCAATCCCAAGGTGTTCATCCTCGATGAGCCGACGCGCGGCATAGACGTGGGCGCGCGGGCGGCGATTTATGAGGTGATCGCGGACCTGGCGGCCAAGGGCATGGCGGTGATCGTGGTGAGTTCGGACCTGGATGAAGTGCTGGGTTTGTCCCATCGGGTGATGGTGATGAGCCGGGGCCGGCAGATGGGAATTCTGGAACGTGGCGAGGCTACGCCGGTTTCGGTGATGGAAATGGCTACGGCCTGAGAGACAGTGGAGATCCAATGTGGGAGCGGCGGTGCGACGATTCGACTTGCTCGCGAATGCGGTGGGTCAGTTAATAAACTCAGTGACTGATACACCGCATTCGCGAGCAAGCCCGCTCCCACAGTTTGGATCTAGGGTGTATTCAAAATTTGGAGTCGTTCATGCAACTTTTCAGTCTTCAAGGCCAAGTGGCCTTCGTCACCGGTGCCGGCAGCGGCATCGGCCAGGCCATCGCCGTCGGCCTGGCCGAAGCCGGGGCGGATGTGGCGTGTTTTGATTTGCCCGGCAGTCCGGGAATTGGCAGCACCGTCGAACGCATCCAGGCCCTCGGCCGCCGTGCCCTGGCCCTCAGCGGCACGGTCACCGAGCGCGCCGCCCTGGACGCCGCCGTCGCCCGCACCGAGGCAGAACTGGGCGAGCTCAGCGTGGCGGTCAACTGCGCCGGCATCGCCAACGCCCAGGCCGCCGAGGACCTGGAGCTGCAACGCTGGCAGACCATGCTGGACATCAACCTCACCGGCATCTTCCTCAGCTGCCAGGCGCAGGCTGCGGTGATGCTGCCGCGTGGCAAGGGCGCCATTGTCAATATCGCCTCCATGTCCGGCAGCATCGTCAACCGTGGCCTGTTGCAGGCGCACTACAACACCTCCAAGGCCGGGGTGATCCACCTGAGCAAAAGCCTGGCGATGGAATGGGCCGACAAGGGCCTGCGCGTCAATTGCATCAGCCCCGGCTACACCGCCACGCCGATGAACTCACGGCCGGAAGTGGCCGACCAGGTGAAGATCTTTGAACAGACCACGCCCATGGGCCGCATGGCCAGCGTGGAAGAAATGGTCGGGCCGGCGATCTTTCTGGTCAGCCAGGCATCGTCTTTCTGCACCGGTGTCGACCTGTTGGTCGATGGCGGCTTTGTGTGCTGGTAGGAGTTAGTCATGTCGCAACGTTTCAGCGGTAAAACCGTAGTCATCACCGGCGCCTGCCGTGGCATCGGCGCCGGCATTGCCGAGCGTTTCGCCCAGGAAGGCGCCAACCTGGTACTGGCCTCCAACGACCTGGAGCGGGTGACGTTCACTGCCGACCAGTTGGCCCAGGCGTACAAAGTCGAGGTGCTGGCCCTGGGCATCGACGTCACGGACGAAAGTGATATCGAAAAACTCTATCGCGAAGGCCACACGCGCTTTGGCAGCATCGACGTGTCGGTACAGAACGCCGGCATCATCACCATCGACCACTACGACAAAATGCCCCGCGCCGACTTCGACAAGGTGCTGCAAGTCAACACCACCGGCGTGTGGCTGGGTTGCAGGGAAGCGGCCAAGTACATGGTCAAGCAAGGCAGCGGCCGCTTGATCAATACCTCGTCGGGCCAGGGCCGCCAGGGTTTCATTTACACGCCCCACTACGCCGCGAGCAAAATGGGCGTGATCGGCATCACCCAGAGCCTGGCGCTGGAGTTGGCGCGGCATAACATCACGGTGAATGCGTTCTGCCCCGGCATCATCGAAAGCGAAATGTGGGACTACAACGACCGCGTATGGGGCGAGATCCTCAGCACCGACGAAAAACGCTACGGCAAGGGTGAACTGATGGCCGAATGGGTCAAGAACATCCCCTTGCGCCGTGCCGGCAAGCCTGCGGATGTCGCGGGACTGGTGGCGTTCCTGGCGTCCGATGACGCGGCGTACCTGACCGGCCAGGCGATCAATATCGACGGCGGCCTGATCATGTCGTAAGGGTTTGGTATCCTCACCCGCATTGATGTCATCACTGAGGCCTTCATGAGCCAGATCGAAGAACAGCGCCTGATCACCAAGATCGCGAGCCTCTATTACGAAGAAGGGCTCAAGCAGTCCGAAATATCGGCGCAACTGGACTTGTCCCAGTCGTTTATCAGCCGCGCCCTGCGCCGGGCGCTGCAGGACGGCGTGGTGAAGATCAGCGTGATGCGCCTGCAAGGCCTGCACCTGGAGCTGGAAACCCAATTGCAACGCCGCTACGGCGTGCGCCGAGTGATCGTGGTGGAAGCCACCGAGCCCGGCAGTGATGAAAGCATCAAGCAGGCCATTGGTTCGGCTGCCGCCCATTACCTGGAAACCAGCCTGTCGCCGCAGGACCATATCGGCATTTCGTCATGGAGCAGCACCATCCGCGCCATGGTCGGCCACCTGCACGCGCAACCGGGCAAACAGGCTGCCCAGGAAGTGGTGCAACTGTTGGGCGGTGTCGGCCACAAGGGCGCGTTTGAAGCCACCCTGCTCACCCAGCGCCTGGCCACCCTGCTCAACTGCCCGGCGTATCTGCTGCCGTCGCAGAGCATCGAGCAATCGGTGCAGAGCAAGCAGCGCATCGTGCAGATGGAAGAGGTCAAGGAAGTGCTGCAGCGCTTTGACAGCATCACCCTGGCGATTGTCGGCATCGGCGAGCTGGAGCCCTCGCAACTGCTGCGCAACAGCGGCAACTACTACACTGAAGACATGCTGCGCCTGTTGGCCGAGCGCGGTGCCGTGGGTGATATCTGCCTGCGCTACTTCGATGCCCAGGGCCAGCCGGTGCTGGAAGAAGATGAAGAATTCGTCGTATCGGTGGCGCTGCCCAAATTGCGCAATATCCAGCGCGTGCTCGGGCTGGCCGGCGGGTTGAACAAGGTCCAGGCGATTCGCGGTGCGCTCAAGGGCGGCTACCTGGACATCCTGATCACCGATCTGGACACGGCGCAGGCGCTGAACCAGTAACCCCATTTCTGGAGAACAACCGCTCATGACATCCAAGCTCGAACAACTCAAGCAATTCACCACCGTGGTCTGCGACACCGGCGACCTGGAGGCCATCAGCCGGCTGAAACCGGTCGATGCCACCACCAACCCGTCGCTGCTGCTCAAAGCCTCGGCGATCGCACACTACGGCGACATCCTGCGCGAAGCGCTCGACCTGTCCAAGGGCGATCTCGGCCTGGCCTGCGACCAGTTTTCGGTGGCGGTCGGTTGCGGGATTCTCAAGGTGATCCCGGGGCGCATCTCCACCGAAGTCGATGCGCGCCTGTCGTTCGACGAAGACGCGCTGTGGGCCAAGGCCAACCAGCTTATCGAGCTGTATGACAAGGCCGGCGTCGGCCGCGATCGCGTGCTGATCAAGCTGGCCTCCACCTGGGAAGGCATCCGCACCGCCGAGCGCCTGGAAAAGGCCGGTATCCAGACCAACCTGACCCTGCTGTTCTCCTTCGCCCAGGCCCAGGCATGCGCCGACGCGGGCGTGTTCCTCATCTCTCCGTTTGTGGGCCGCATCTACGACTGGTACCGCAAGAGCACGGGCCTGGACTACACCGGCGTGGATGACCCCGGCGTGCAGTCGGTGACGCGCATCTACAACTACTACAAGGCCAACGGCATTAAGACCGTGGTCATGGGCGCGAGCTTTCGCACCCTCAGCCAGATCGAACAACTGGCGGGCTGTGACCGCTTGACCATCAGCCCCGAGTTGCTGCAAAAACTCGATGAAGACCAGGGCACCCTGGAACGCAAACTGCTGCCGGGCGCGGCCGGCGAAGCGCGCCAGTCCATCAACGAGGCGCAATTTCGCTGGGCCTCCAACGAAGATGCGATGGCCACCGAAAAGTTGGCCGAAGGCATCCGCCAGTTTGCGCGGGACCAGGAAAAACTCGAAGCCGTACTGGCTGCGCTGTGATGCCCCTACCGCCATAGGCTTCGGTGTTGCACGGTTCCTGTGGCGAGGGAGCTTGCTCCCGTGGCGGCCTGATAGCCGCCAGCGTCCTAGTCAGGTGTAAATCGATCAAAATGTGGGAGCGGGCTTGCTCGCGAAGGCGGTGTGTCAGCTATAAATCCGGCGGCTGATCCACCGCTTTCGCAGGCAAGCCAGCTCCCACAGGGGATTGATGGTGTCCGCCAGTCCTGTGCCTGGCACCGAAAAACTGTGGGAGCGGGCTCGCCCGCGAATCACTTCTCGCCCAATGTGCGAGCCGCCAACGCCCCCAACACCCCGCCAACAATCGGCGCCAGCCAGAACACCCAAAGCTGCGAAAGGTACTCAGCCCCGGCAAACACGGCAGGCCCGGTACTGCGTGCCGGGTTGACCGACGTATTGGTTACCGGGATCAGCACCAGGTGAATCAAGGTCAGCGCCAGGCCAATGGCAATTGGCGCAAAGCCCGGAGCAGCCCCCGGTGCAGTCACACGCATAATGATGAATACGAAGAAAAACGTGGCGATCAGCTCGGCCAACAGTGCGGCCTTCAGGTCAAAGAGGCCTGGGCTCAGGGGGCCGTAACCGTTGGCGGCAAAACCACCCACAGTGAAACCAGGCTGCCCGTTGGCAATCAGGTACAACGCCGCCGCCGCAGCGATCGCTCCGGCAACCTGCGCCGCGATATACGGCAGTACATCACCCGCAGCAATCCGCCGCCCTGCCCATAGGCCAATGGTCACCGCCGGGTTGAAGTGCCCACCTGAAATCCCCCCGACGGCGTAGGCCATGGTCAGCACAGTGAGACCAAACGCCAGCGCAACGCCCACGAAACCGATGCCCAACCCCGGAAAGGCCGCCGCCAGAATGGCGCTGCCACAGCCGCCGAACGTCAGCCAGAAAGTACCGATAAACTCGGCGGTCAAACGCTTTTGCACAATCGACTCCATTGCTGCTCAAGTGCCGTCACCACAGGAGGTGGGCGGTCGCCGGCGACGGTAGCAATGGGTATCAAAATGCTGTGTAGGACTTATCTGGAGTCCTGCGCCCAAGACAGGTTGAGGCTCAAGCGCGACGGGTTCGTTTGCACAAAACCCGCTTACAACTAATCAGATGATCCATGCCTGCGACTGCACTAGCATTGCCGACTACTAAGTCAATGGCGTACATTTGCTATGATTTTTATCGAAACCGCAGTTTTCACCCGGCGCGTAACGGAGTTGATGAATCACGATGCCTATCTGGGTTTGCAGGTAGCGTTGATGTTGAATCCCCATGCTGGAGATGTGATCGAAGGAACGGCCGGCATCCGAAAGCTGCGCATTGCCTCCAAAGGCCACGGCAAACGAGGCGGTGCCAGAGTGATTTATTATCACTTTGTAACGGCTTCAAAAATCGCGTTATTGATGATCTATCCAAAAAACGAACAGCAAGACCTGACAAACGATGAACGCAAAACACTGAAAGCCGTCATCGAACACTGGAGATAACCATGAGCAAATTCTTCGATGAGCTAATGGAAAGCGTGCAACAGATGGACGAAATCGTCCGAGGCGAGCGCCAGCCCTCTCGCCAATTTATTGTTGACGCGCTTCAAGTCAAAAAAATTCGTAAGACAACAGGCCTGACTCAAGCCAAATTCGCCGCAATGATCGACGTTCAGATTGGCACACTGCGTAATTGGGAACAGGGGCGACGCGAACCGACTGGCCCAGCAAAGGCGCTGTTGAGGGCCATTCACAACGACCCTGTACATGTGTTGAATGCGTTGGCGCCTTAACCGACGTCGGCGGGCGCGGGAGCTTGGATCAGGTTCCCGCCACACCCTGCCCAAACCTCCTGATCGCCAGGCAATACCCCACCAACGCCAGCGCCGCCAGCAACCCGCCCGCCGCGCCGATCCAGGCGAAGCCGAACTGGCTGCCGACCCAACTGCCCACCAGGGCGCCGCCGCCGATGCCGATGTTGTAGATGCCGGAGAACATCGCCATGGCCACGTCGGTCGCATCCGGTGCCAGCACCAGCACCTTCGATTGCATGGCCAGGCCAAAGCCCATGATCGCCATGCCCCAGAAAACGCTCAGTACCATCAGGTAGGACTGCGCACCGCTCAACGGCAACAGCAGTGCCAGGCAGGCGGCCAGGATAAACACTGCGCCGACCACGAACAGGTGAGGATTGATGCGGTGCACCAGGCTGAACAGCAGCGAGCCGATGATGCCCGCGCCGCCAAAGACCAGCAGGATCAAGGTCACCGCGCTGCCACTCATGCCGGCCACGCCTTCGACGAAGGGTTCAATGTAGCTGTAGGCGGTGAATTGCGCGGTCACGGTCATGGCGGTGAGCACGTAGAGCGCCACCAGCGCGGGCCGCTTGAATAGCAAAGGCAGGCTGCGCAGGGAGCCGGAGTTCTGGCTCGGCAGCAGCGGCAAGGTGCGCGCCAGCCAGAACACCAGTGCGGCGGCGAACGCGCCGATCACCAGGAAGGTGGTGCGCCAACCCATGGCTTCGCCGAGCAGACGGCCCAGCGGGATGCCCAGGACCATCGCCAGGGAGGTGCCGGTGGCCAGCAGGCCGAGGGCTTGCACTTGCTTGCCCTCAGGCGCCAGGCGTACCGCCAGTGAGGCGGTGATCGACCAGAACAAGGCGTGGGACAAGGCAATGCCGATGCGGCTGAGCATCAGCAGGCCAAAACTGGTGGCGACGCTGGACAGGATGTGGCTGACGATAAACAGGCAGAACAGCACGATCAGCAGCTTGCGTCGTTCGATGTTGCGGGTCAGCAGCATCACCGGCAACGAGGTCAGGGACACGATCCAGGCGTAGATGGTGAGCATCAGCCCGACGCTTGCAACCGGCATGTCGAAGCTGGCGCCGATGGCGCTGAGCAGCCCGACGGGCACGAATTCGGTGGTATTGAACACAAAGGCGGCCAACGCGAGGGCGATGACCGGTTGCCAATTGGCTTGGGGGGTTGCGGCTGAAATGCTCATTGACGGGTCGGTCTACTCAGTTTCCGCGCTGATCAAGCCGGCCCAGTGCCGGCCCTTGAGCAGCGCGGAAAAATAGTAACACGCCGCCTCAAGGATCGACTTGCGCCATCAGCTCCGGGATCGATTCCGGTCGCTTGGCGTAACGCTGGGCCAGCGCCGCGCACACCATCAACTGGATCTGGTGAAACAACATCAACGGCAGGATCAAGACGCCCATGGTCGAGGCGGCAAACAACACCTGAGCCATCGGCACACCAGTCGCCAGGCTTTTCTTCGAACCACAGAACAGGATGGTGATGCGGTCTTCCTGATTGAAGCCAAAAGCCTTGCCCAGCAAGGTCGCAGCCACCAGCACCAAGGCCAGCAACACGCAGCAGGCCACCACCAGGCCGCCCAGTTCCCAGAGTGGAATCTGCTGCCAGATACCTTCGTTCACCGCTTGGCTGAACGCACCGTAGACCACCAGCAGGATCGAACCCTGGTCGACGAATTTCAGCCAGGATTTATTGCGCCCCACCCATGCGCCGATCCAGCGCCGGGCAATTTGCCCTGCGACAAATGGAAGCAGCAGTTGCACGCTGATTTTGAGGATGGCGTCGACGGTTGAACCGCCTTCACCGTGAACATTCATCAGCAAGGTCACCAACAACGGGGTCAGGAAAATCCCGAACAGGCTCGACGCCGCCGCGCTGCAAATCGCCGCCGGGATGTTGCCGCGCGCCAGCGAGGTGAAGGCAATCGCCGATTGCACCGTGGCCGGCAACGCGCAGAGGTAGAGCATGCCCATGTACAGGTCTTTGCCGATCAGCGGCGAGAGCACCGGCTTGAGCGCCAGGCCCAGCAGCGGAAACAAGACGAAGGTCAGGCTGAACACCAGCAGGTGCAGACGCCAATGGCCGGCGCCGGCTACGATGGCCTGGCGCGACAGCTTGGCGCCGTGCAGGAAAAACAGCAGCGCGATCGCCAGGTTGGTGACCCAACCGAACGCCACGGCGGTCTGGCCGCTGGCGGGCAGCAGGGAGGCGAGGATCACCGTGGCGATCAGCGTCAGGGTGAAGTTGTCGGGCAGGAAACGGGGGCGAGTCATAAGCAGCATCTTCCGGGGTTGCCAAGAGCGTCACGGCGACTCTAACGTAATGGCTTGTTACCGACTAACGCCAAAGAGCCAGTAAATGCCGCCTAAAGGACATGAAAAAACCGTCCGCCGCAGTGTGCCCGGGCTTTCCAGCCTGCCACGACCGGTGTATGGGCGCACCGAATCCCTGCCGAACCGTGCGCTGACCCGCCGGCACAGCCACCCATGGGTGCAATTGTCGTACGCCATTTCCGGGGTGCTGGAGATCCAGACCAGTGTCGGCCGCTTCGTGGCGCCGCCGCAGCGGGCCGTCTGGATTCCGGCGGGCATGCCGCACCGCGTCTTCAGCTCGCCCCACACGGAAATGCGCAGCCTGTACCTCGACTGCAGCGTCACGGCCTGGGCGGTGGAACGCTGTCATGTGTTGGAGGTGAGCAGCTTGCTGCGCGAGTTGATCCGCAGTTTCAGCGAGTTGCCGGTGGAGTATGCCAAGGATGGGCCGGATGGGCGCCTGGCCCAAGTGGTCCTGGATCAGTTGGCGGCGGCGCCACAGGTCGACCTGATGCTACCGCTGCCGTTGGACCCGCGTTTGCGGCAGATCTATCGCAGCCTGAACCAGCGCCCGGAGCAGCAGACGACCTTGGGGCAATGGAGCCAGAAGCTGGGGGTGAGCGAGAAGACGCTCAGCCGGTTGTTTTTCAGTGATACCGGGCTGACGTTCCGGGCGTGGCGCCAGCGCCTGCGACTGCTGAACGCCCTGCCCGCTTTGGAGCAAGGCGAACGCGTGACCGATGTGGCGTTGGGGTGTGGGTATGAATCGACGTCGGCGTTTATCAATGCGTTTCGCCAGCAGTTCGATGCGACGCCGGGGGAGTTTTTTCGCTGATATCACTGACACGCAGCAAATCCAATTGTGGGAGCTGGCTTGTCGGATCGCAGCATAGGTATCTACACATCTTTGTAGTGAGCGGGCTTGTCCCGCGCGGGGCTGCGAAGCGGCCCTAAAATCAGCCTCTGCGGAATGTCTGATACACCGCATTCTGCTTACGGGGGCTGCTTCGCAGCCCAACGCGGGACAAGCCCGCTCGCCACAACAGCCCGTTCGCTGAGTTTTCAGCGTCGAGCCAAAGTTGTGTAGGTACCTATGGCTATCGCAGGCAAGCCAGCTCCCGGGGCGGGCACGGCGCTGCGGTCCTTTTCGCTGAAGTCCGCGAGGGTTTTGACGTTCGGGTTATCGAGGGTAGCCACGATTTTCAAGACGGGAAAAGACTATCTGGATCTATTGTTATGCTAATAGCCCACAAACGGGCGGCTGGCTGGTAAGGTGCCGCCCTTTGACTGACCGCACACAGTGAGGAATGGACGTTGGACACTGACGAAAAAATGACCGGGGACTTGTTCGAGGTCGATAAGCGCCTGTCACTCAAGCCCGTGATGGACTTCAACGCCTACCTGCGCAGTGCTTTCGGTGACGGCCCGTGTACCTGCATCCGCTGCATCGCCAGCAAGGGCGATGAAAGCGGCTACGCCTACCAGCACAACTTCACCTTTCATGGCAAACCCGCCCACCGTCGTTTCGCCTCCACGGCAGGAAGCGATGTGTTGGCGATGCTGAAGAAGGCGTGGTTGTCGTACGCCAAGGCCGAGTTGCCGCTCAGCGGCGTGTTGGTGCTGGATACCGTAAAGGCGTTTGTCGAGCCGCAACTGCATAACCGCATTGCGCCGCTGTTCCTGGCCAGTGGGTTGGTCAAGGATGTGGAAGGCCAGTTGCAGATTCAGCCGCAAGCTGCGGCCTGATTCACTGCCCTGATTGTAGTGAGCGGGCTTGCCCCGCGCTGGGTGGCGAAGCCGCCCCAAACCAGGCGACTCGGTTTCGTCCGTAAATCGCGGCGACTGCATTAGGGCGGCTTCGCCACCCGGCGCGGGGCAAGCCCGCTCACTACAATTTGAATCGGGCGAGCAGACCGATAGTAGGCATTGCGTTCGGCTTATAAGCCAGGCACGCCCTGCATGCGCAACTCAGGTGTAAGCTCCTCTTCCAGCGGCTCGGTCAACGGCCGGTCGCTCATCCCCGGCAGCAGGATCACCTTGCGGCAGTCCTCTTCGGCCTTGTCGAACAGCTCATAGCCGCGTGCCGCCTGCTCCAGGGACAGGCGATGGGTGATGATCGCCTCGGGGTTCAGGTGCCCCAGTTCGATATGCTCCAGCAGTTCCGGCAGAAAGCGATGCACATGGGTCTGGCCCATCTTGAAGGTCAGGCCCTTGTCAAAGGCGTCGCCGAACATAAAGCCGTGGATAAACCCGGCGTACACCCCGGCCACGCTCACCACCCCGCCGCGGCGCACGGCGGCGATGCATTGGCGCAAGGCCTTGCCGCTGCTGCCTTCGATCTTGAGGGTGGTGAGGATGGTTTCAGTGGTGCTGCCCTTGGCCTCGAAACCAACGGCATCCACCACCCCGTCGACACCCCGCATGCCGCGTGTCTGGCGGATAATGGTGTCGGCCGGGTCATCGTCTTCCTCGAAATTGATCGGAATCACCCCATACATTTTTTGCGCATAGGCCAGCCGATAGGGATGGTCGTCGACCATGAAGATCTGCTCAGCGCCTAACATCTGCGCACAGGCGGCACTCAACAGGCCGACCGGGCCGGCGCCGTAGATCGCGACGCTGGAGCCTTTTTCGATGCCCGCGTTGATGACAGCCTGCCAGGCGGTGGGCAGGATGTCGGTGAGAAACAATACCTTGTCGTCCGCCAGCGTACCGGGCACTTTGAACGGCCCGGCGTTGGCCTTCGGCACACGCACCAGTTCGGCCTGGCCACCGGGAATGCCGCCATACAGGCGGCTGTAGCCGAACAGCGCCGCACCCGGTGGAATCGCCTTTTTGTTGAGGATCGCACCGCGCCCGTCGTTGGTGGTTTCGCAGGCGGCAAACAACTGCATCTGACAGAAAAAGCAGTCGCCACAGGCAATCACGAAAGGGATCACCACGCGGTCGCCGCGCTGCACCGCCGTGACCGCCGGGCCGGTTTCTTCGACGATGCCCATGAACTCGTGGCCGAAGATATCACCGTGCTCAACCGTCGGAATCTTGCCCCGATACAGGTGCAAATCCGAGCCGCAGATGGCGGTGGCGGTCACGCGCAGGATGATGTCGTCGGGTTGCTCGATGATGGGATCAGGTACCGTATCGACCTGCACTTTGTGCGCGCCTTGGAAGGTCATCGCTCGCATGCTCTGCACTCCAGATTGAAGGGATCAATTATTAAGGGGCCCTGTATTCGCCAGCGTTCCGTTGGTGTGGCGGGCAACCGATCAATGGTCACTGCGACTCTGGGCCAGCAACCTATCGACAACGCTTTGCACACTGCTCAGTTCATCTGCTCCGGCGGCGCGGGCGCAAGCGTAGCCACGCAGTTGGTCGACCGCGCTGTTGCCGGACAGCAGCAACCGGTGCAGGTCGTCGAACAGCTGCGGTTCGCCCAAGGCGTCGGCCGTGGCTGCGAATTCCAGCCGGGCGCCTTGCAACCACCGTTCGGCGCTGCCGAGGGTACCCAGGTCGTCCAGGGCGAAGGTGCCGGCCGCGCCGTAGCGCTTGGCCTGCCAGCGGTTTTCATGGAGCAGCCAGCGGCGCTCGGCGCTGAATAGTGCGCCTGGACAATCCAGCGCACAGGCATGCGTGACCATCACGCGAAACAAGGTTGCCAGCGCCAACGCATCCGTAAGCTTTGGGCATGCATCAGTGATGCGCAGCTCCAGGGTTGGATAGCGCGCCGACGGACGCACGCCCCACCACCCGTTGCCATCGGCCTTGATCGCGCCAATGCGCTGGAGCAACGCCAGGTAGCGCTGGTAGTCGGCCCAATCGGCAAAATGCTCCGGCACGCCCATGCGCGGCCATTCATCGCAGGCGGTCTGGCGATAGCTCATGAAGCCCGTGGGCGAACCCTCCCAGAACGGCGAAGAGCAACTGAGCAGCAGCAATAACGGCAACCAGGGCGAAACCTGATTCATCACCGCGATACGGTCGACCGTGGCGGGCACCTCGACATGCACGTGCAATCCGCAGAGCACGCTGCGTCGTGCTACGCGCTGGGTGTCCTCGAACAACCGCTGGAAATGAACGCGGTCCGTCGGCACTTGCTCACGCCACGCCGCCAGCGGATGGCTGCCGGCGCACACGATGCCCAGTCCAAACTCGCCCAGGGACCGTGCCAGGTTATGGCGCACCGTGCCCAGGTAATCCGCGGCCTCGCGGCGGGTGCGGAACACCGGCGAGGCCGCCTCGATCTGGCCCTGGAACATCTCGTAGGCAAAGCCTGTTCCAATGGCACTGCGACAGGCCGCCACCACCTCCCTTGCCGGTTGGCTGAGCATCCTGCGTGTGCTCAGGTCGGTAATGAAGTACTCCTCTTCAATGCCAAACGTGAGCATGACCGTCAGCGCAGGCGCGTGACGGTGAGCGCGACGACGGCAATCCTTTCCACGCGTTCGTAGCCGGGTTTAGCCAGCTCTTCACCAAACACGTCGGGGTCAAGCTCACGGTAGGTCCAGCCGAAGGCATCGCTGCCGACCAGTGGCTTGACCGCCGCCAGGAAGGGATCTTCTCCCGCGACAATCGCCACACCGGTGTACAGCACCAGGCTGCCCCCCAAGGCCAAGCGGCCCAGGGCTTCGCTGACGATACGCACGGACAACTGTTCACCCAGGGCCCCGCCGCCATGACGATAGGCGCGTTGGCGGTCGTCATTCATGTACGGCGGATTCGCCACGATCAGGTCGAACTCGCCTTCCACGCTCGCCAGCACGTCGCTGTGATAGGCCATAACGTTGCTCAGCCCGGCCAGCTCGGCGTTGACTGCGGTCATGCGCAGGGCGCGGGGGTTTATATCCACCGCCAGCACCTGGGCGTCGTGCCGCGCACGGGCGATGACCAGCGCACCGACACCGGCACCACAGCCGATATCCACCGCGCGGCGCACGGGCTCGAAGCGCTGCTGCAGATGCGCTTCGATCACTTGGGCGAACCGATAGCTGTCCGGCCCGAAAAACACCGCATCCGACTGCGTGGTCGGGTAGGCCGAATGTGCGAACAACAGATCTTCCAGGCTCGACCAGCGCACTGCGCTGCGCCACAGCGAATCGTGTTTTTCAACGACATCGGCTTGCAGCAGTTCCTCGCGCAACGCCGCCGGCAGCAGGTCGGCATCAAAGGACATCGACCATCCAAACACGTCGCGCAGGTCGTTCGCCAACGGTGAAGCCTGGCGCCCGAAGACGCGCTCGTGGGTCAAGGGCGTCGGCGTGATGAACCGGTAGCCGTTCTCCTTGAGGCCCCGGCCCAGATTGATCAAGGCGCGATCGGCCAGTTGTTGTGCAGACATGAACGACATTCCTTAGCGCAGGCGCGCGCGCAATTGGATAAAGCGGCGCGTGGCGTACAGCCCGGCCGGGGTGCAATGACGGCGGGCGGACATCCACGCAATCAGCGTTTGGAGTTGTTGTTCATCCGGCAAGCCGCGCAACGAGTCCACCAGCGCCTGGGTGTCCGGATCGGCCGGTGGGTGCGGGTCCTGGGGTAAGCTTTTGCCACGGCCCGGACGAGCGGGCGGCACGCGTCGGTCGCTGATCCAGTCACCCGCGATCCAGTCATGCAGCACCTGTTTCTCATAGCCGCTGAACACCCCGAACATGGCGGCGCCCGCGCCCTCGATCAATTGCCAGAAGCGACTCTCGGCCGGGTCCTGATTGCGCCTGATCCAGCCTTTGTCTTCGAGGGCCTGGAGAAAGGCGCCGATCTGGCCCGGCTGGGCCAGCCATTGGTTGACCGTCTTGCCTTCGAAGCGGCAGTAATCGGAATGCATGTGCTGGCCGTAGGAGCGCTTGCGCTCCAGCAGGGCGACCAGTTCATCCTGCAAATTGAAATCCTTGATGATGGCGGTGGTACCCGGCCCCAGATCATTAAGGCGATAGCCTTGAGCCACGCGGCGATAGAAATCCGCCCTGCCCTCGCCCAGCGGCAGCAGGTTGAGCACCGACTGCGCGGCCTTGCACGCATGGCCGCTGCTGGCGTTGTCGATGGTCACATGCAGCGTGAAGTAATACGGGTCGATGCCCAGCTCGCTCAGCTCGTATGAGGTGATCAACAGGTGCAGCGGCAATTGCTCGTAGCCCAGGTTGTAGCCGATCACCTCCGGCAGGAACTCTTCGCCGCACAGGCCCAACGCCATTTGCAACGCGCCTTGCAGGTAATGCGGGTCTTCCAGGCCTGCATCGCTGTCGGCATCGTGCTGGTTGAGCAACTTGCGGTAGATCACCACATGATTTTGCGCGGCTTCGCCGTCGCCCAGCTCTTCGAGGTAGGTGGTGAGCAAGCCGTCGAAACGCGGGTCCTGCCAATAGCGCAACAGGCCGTAGAGCCAGGCGCCATCGACTTGCTTGGTCGGCGCCACACGTTGCAATACATACAACGCATGCGCCTTGTTATGGAAGTAACGGCGTGGCCGGCCCTGCTGGCGTTGTTCCAGGTACTCGGCATACGCCTGGGCCACCTCGGTACACCGCTGCTCAACCCAGGCGTGCAGTTGCTCGGGCTCGTCCGGCAGCTCGTTGGGCGCATCCTCGACCTGGGCCAACTGCGCCTGCAAAAAATCCCGTGCAGCCTCTTGCGCACCTTGGGCCTCGCCATAGAGCTGCTGGTACAGCCGTTGATAATGGCCGGGCCCCGCGTGGGAGATGGAGGCCGGTTGGCCTGACAGCGCTGTGAAAAGAGTCATAGGGCAGTTTCCGCAAAGTCCGATACACCAGGCCCCACCACAAGGAGGCCACGCAAGAGCGCTCAACCACACGCTTCTAGAGTGAAGAGCCTTGAAGTGCGCAAAAAATTCAATCGGGGTTGCGAAGCTGTAGATCAGTGGCAATGGGTAGGGGTTGCCACAGGCGAGGGAGCGGACTTCCGGACAGCTTCACAGCCGACAGGTATTGAGCTGGCGAAACGCGGAGCAAGTCGAATCGTCGCACCGCCGCTCCCACAATTAAATCGCAGCAGGCCAGTTGATTATTCTGCAGGTCACCACGCGGCAAGCCTCTTGAAATGTTATTTAAAGCGAAAAAAAACGGCACCGGAGTGCCGTTTTTTCTTGCTTCAATGCAAATTACTTGCGCGCCGCCTCCCACGATTTGAGCAGGTCGTTGTAGTTCACGGTCTCGCCCTTGGGCTTCTCGTTCGCCAGTTTCGGTTTTGGCGCGCCCGGCTGGTCGAACCAGTATTGCGCGTCACGCTCGGGGTTCATTTTCGGGCCGCACACCGGTTGCACCTTGGAGCGTTCCAGGCGCGTCATGATCGCGTCCTGTTCCTTGGCCAGGTTGTCCAGGGCCTGCTGCGGGGTTTTCTCGCCGCTGGCGGCGGCGGCGATGTTGCTCCACCACAGTTGCGCCAGGCGTGGGTAGTCCGGCACGTTGGTGCCGGTCGGCGACCATTCGGTCCGGGCCGGGCTGCGGTAGAACTCCACCAGGCCACCGAGTTTGGGCGCCATGTCGGTCATGGCCTGGGAATTGATGTCGGACTCACGAATCGGCGTCAGGCCGACGATGGTCTTCTTCAGCGAGACGGTTTTGGAGGTCACGAACTGCGCGTACAGCCAGGCCGCGAGTTTCTGTTTCTCGGGGGTCGACTTGAGGAAAGTCCAGGAACCTACGTCCTGATAGCCCTTCTTCATGCCCTTTTCCCAGTAAGGTCCGACGGGCGACGGCGCCATGCGCCATTTTGGCGTGCCGTCGGCATTCACCACCGGCAAGCCCGGCTTGACCATGTCGGCGGTAAACGCCGTGTACCAGAAGATCTGCTGCGCGATATTGCCCTGGGACGGCACCGGGCCGGATTCGGAGAAGGTCATGCCCGCCGCTTCCGGTGGCGCGTAGGCTTTCATCCAGTCCACATATTTCTGCGTGGCAAATACCGCCGCCGGGCCATTGGTGTCGCCGCCACGGGTCACGCTGGAGCCGACCGGGTGGCAGTCCTCCACGCGAATGCCCCACTCGTCCACCGGCAAACCGTTGGGCAGCCCTTTGTCGCCGCCACCGGCCATGGAGAACCACGCATCGGTGAAGCGCCAGCCCAGGGACGGATCTTTCTTGCCGTAGTCCATGTGCCCGTAGATGCGTTTGCCGTCGATTTCCTTGACGTCTTCGCTGAAGAACTTGGCGATGTCCTCATAGGCCGACCAGTTCACCGGCACGCCGAGGTCGTAGCCGTATTTTTCCTTGAACTTGGCTTTCAGCTCCGGGCGTTCGAACCAGTCGGCGCGGAACCAGTAGAGGTTGGCGAACTGCTGGTCGGGCAATTGGTAGATCTTGCCGTCCGGCGCGGTGGTAAAAGACAGGCCGATAAAGTCCTTGAGGTCCAGGGTCGGCGAGGTGAAGTTCTTGCCTTCGTTGGCCATCAGGTCGGTGATGGATTCGGTCTTGCCGTAGCGAAAGTGCGTACCGATCAGGTCCGAGTCGTTGACCCAGCCGTCATAGATGTTCTTGTCGGACTGCATCTGGGTTTGCAGCTTCTCCACCACGTCGCCTTCCTGCAGCAGGTCGTGGGTCAGCTTGATCCCGGTGATTTCGCTGAAGGCCTTGGCCAGCACCTTGGACTCGTACTCGTGGGTGGTGAGGGTTTCCGACACCACGTTGATCTTCATCCCACGGAAGGGTTCGGCGGCCTTGATAAACCACTTCAACTCCTCCAACTGCTGTTCGGCCGTCAGGGTCGACGGTTTGAACTCGCTGCCGATCCATTTTTTCGCGGCATCTTCATACGCATCGGCCCACGCCGTGGCGCTCAAACCGCTGAGGGCCAGTACGGCGGCCAATGAAATGCTATGTCGCAGCTTATTGTTCTTATTCAACATAGAGACCTCCTGGTTGTTTATTCATAAGGGCACTAGCCCCAACGCATCACACTCAACAGCCATACCAGGGAGAGCGCGGACGCCACCCAGATGCTCCAGTCGGTAACGCCGATGACCAGCAAATGCAGGTAGGCGCTGCCGAGAAGACCGATAAACAGGCGATCACCACGGGTGGTGCTGATCGGTAAAAAACCGCGCCGAGGGATGCTCGGCGAGCGCAGCTCCCAGGTGGTCATGCCCGCCAGAATCAGGGCGATGCCGCCAAAGAACAGCGCAGTGGGGGTGGTCCAGGCCATCCATTCCATCATCGACTCCTCAGACCCGGCCCAGGGCAAAGCCCTTGGCCACGTGGTTGCGAACAAACCAGATCACCAGCATGCCGGGAAGGATAGTCAACACCCCCGCCGCCGCCAGCACGCCCCAATCAATACCCGACGCCGAGACCGTGCGCGTCATCACCGCCGCGATGGGCTTGGCGTTGACCGAGGTCAGCGTGCGCGCCAGCAGCAGTTCGACCCAGGAAAACATAAAGCAGAAAAACGCGGTCACACCGATGCCGGAGCCGATCAACGGAATAAATATCTTCACAAAGAACTTGGGAAACGAGTAGCCGTCGATGTAGGCGGTTTCGTCGATTTCCTTGGGCACCCCCGACATGAAGCCTTCCAGGATCCACACCGCCAACGGCACGTTGAACAGGCAGTGCGCCAGGGCCACGGCGATGTGCGTGTCGAACAGGCCGATGGACGAATACAGCTGGAAGAATGGCAGCAGAAACACGGCCGGAGGTGCCATGCGGTTGGTCAGCAGCCAGAAGAACAGGTGCTTGTCGCCAAGGAAGCGGTAGCGCGAAAACGCATACGCCGCCGGCAGCGCCACGCTCAGGGAGATCACCGTGTTCAAGCTGACGTAGTACAGCGAGTTGAGGTAGCCGGTGTACCAGCTCGGGTCAGTGAAGATCACCTTGTAGTTGGCCAGCGTGAAGTGCTGCGGAAACAGCGTCAGCCCGCCAAGGATTTCGGTGTTGCTCTTGAAGGACATGTTCAGCAGCCAGTAGATCGGCACCAGCAGGAACAGGATGTAGATGAGTAACGGAATAAGCTTGCGTTTGCTCATGTTGGCGGCCTCAGCGGTTGGCGTCGGAGTGGGTCATGGCGGTGTAGAACAGCCAGGACACCAACAGAATGATCAGGAAGTACACCAGGGAAAACGCCGCAGCCGGGCCCAGGTCGAATTGGCCTACCGCCATCTGGGTCAACGTCTGACTGAGGAACGTGGTCGCATTACCCGGCCCGCCGCCCGTGAGGACGAAGGGCTCGGTGTAGATCATGAAGCTGTCCATGAACCGCAGCATCACCGCGATCAGCAGCACGCTCTTCATCTTCGGCAGTTGGATATGCCGGAACACCGCCCAGGCGGATGCACGATCGATCCGCGCCGCCTGGTAGTACACATCCGGAATCGCCCGCAGCCCCGAATAACACAACAGCGCCACCAGTGACGTCCAGTGCCACACATCCATCACCAGCACGGTGACCCAGGCGTCCGCCGTATTGGCTGCATAGTTGTAGCTGATGCCCAGGGCGTTGAGGCTGTAACCGAGCAAGCCGATATCGGCGCGGCCGAAAATCTGCCAGATCGTACCCACCACGTTCCATGGGATCAGCAGCGGAATGGCGAGGATGATCAACACCAGCGACGACCAGCGGCCTTTGGTCGGCATGGTCAGGGCGATGGCGATGCCCAGCGGGATTTCGATCAGCAGCACGCAGGCCGAGTAGATGAACTGGCGCAGCAGCGAGTCGTGCAGGCGCGGATCGAGCAACACCTGCTTGTACCAGTCGGCGCCGACAAAGTAGCGGCTGGACTGGTCGAAGATGTCCTGCACCGAGTAGTTGACCACGGTCATCATCGGGATCACCGCACTGAACGCCACCAGCAGGAACACCGGCAGTACCAGCCACCAGGCTTTGTTGTTCTGCACCTTGTTCATGGCAGCACCTCCAGCAGGTAATCGTCGGCATACACCATCAACCATTGCGCGGGAAAGCTGATGGAGGCCGTGCCTTCGGGCACCGGCTTGTCTTCGGCCAGGCGCACTTTCAACGGCGTGCCGTCGAGGTTGAGGGTGATGATCTTGTAGGTGCCGAGGTCTTCCAGGTGCGTGACTTCGGCCTGCATGGCGTCAGGATTGGGCTCGTCCCACACATGGATAAATTCCGGGCGAATGCCGACCTGCAGTTTTTTATAACCGCTGCTGGCAATGCGTTGCTGCAAGGCTTCGGACAAGGGCAGGTGGGTGCCGGCAAAACGCACCCCGCCCGCCTCGGCCTGCACTTCGATCAGATTCATCCCAGGGCTGCCGATGAAATAGCCGACAAAGGTGTGGCTCGGCCGCTCGAACAACTCACGGGGCGTGCCGAACTGTACGATCTGGCCGCCGTACATCACCGCGATCTTGTCGGCGAAGGTCGAGGCTTCCAACTGATCGTGGGTCACGTAGACCATGGTGATGTTGAACTGCTCGTGGATCTGCTTGAGCTTGCGCCGCAGTTTCCACTTGAGGTGCGGGTCGATCACCGTCAGCGGCTCGTCGAAGAGGATCGCCGAGACGTCGTCACGCACCAGGCCGCGGCCCATGGAGACTTTCTGTTTTTCATCGGCGGTGAGGTTGCGCGCCTTTTTGCTCAGCAGGCTTTGCAGGTCGAGGACTTCGGCGATTTCCTGCACCTTGCTGTGAATTTTCGCCTCGGCCATGCCCTGGTTGCGCAGCGGGAACGCCAGGTTGTCGAATACCGTCATGGTGTCGTACACCACCGGGAACTGGAACACCTGGGCAATGTTGCGTTTTTCCGGGGTGAGGTCGTTGACCACCTTGGTGTCGAATAGCACCTGGCCTTCGGATGGGCTGAGCAGGCCGGAGATGATATTGAGCAAAGTCGACTTGCCGCAGCCCGACGGCCCGAGCAAGGCGTAGGCCCCGCCCTGCTCCCATACGTGGTTCATTTCCCGAATGGCGTAGTCCTCAGGACCACTTGGCGCTGGGCTGTAGCTATGCGCCAGGTTCTGCAAATGGATCTCGGCCATCAGGCAACCCTCGCAACACGGCGCCCGGGGGCCTGGACCAAGCGGCCCTGACCATCGAACACAAACAGTTTATGGGTGGGGATATACACACGGATCGGCGCGTCGACGTCGTATTCGTGCACCCCCGACAAGTGCAGCACCAGCAGGAAGTGCTCGCTGCGCACATGCAGGAAGGTTTCCGAGCCGCTGATCTCGGCGACTTCCACGGTCACCGCCAGCTCCAGGTCGTCGTCGTTGCTCGGTACCAGGCTGATATGGCTGGGGCGTACGCCGAAACGGAACTCGCCTTCGCCGATGGGGCGCAGGTCGACGTTCAGGGGGAAGTGCACGAAATTGGCGAAACTCACTTCGTTACCGCTGATGCGCCCCGGCATCAGGTTGATCGGCGGCTCGGAAAACAGCTCGGCGGCCAGCACGGTCTGCGGCTGGTGATAGACCTCGGCGGCCTTGCCGCTCTGGATCACCCGGCCTTCGTGCAGGATAGTGGTGGTGCCGCCGAGGGCCAGGGCTTCATTGGGCTCGGTGGTGGCGTAGATGGCGATGGTGTGGCGCGCGGCAAAGAGCTCGCGCATTTCCTGACGCAGCTCTTCGCGCAGTTTGTAGTCCAGGTTCACCAGTGGCTCATCGAACAGGATCAGCTCGGCGTCCTTGACTAACGCGCGGGCCATGGCCGTGCGTTGCTGCTGGCCGCCGGAGAGCTCCAGCGGGTGGCGCTGCAGGAATTTCTCGATGCGCAGCATCCTGGCGGTTTCCAGCACCTTGCTCTGTATCAGTTCGTTGGACACACCGGCCTGGCGCAGCGGCGAGGCGATGTTCTCGAACACGGTCATGGTGGGGTAGTTGATGAACTGCTGATACACCATCGACACGTTGCGCAGGCGCACCGGTTTTTGCGTGACATCCACGCCGTTCATCAGGATGCGGCCGCTGTCGGGCTTGTCCAGCCCGGCCATCAGGCGCATCAGGCTGGTCTTGCCGGACAGGGTGCGGCCGAGCAGGACGTTGAACGAACCGGCTTCGAAACGCAGGTTGGCGTCGTCGATCCAGGTTTGGCCTTCGACAACGCGGGAGACATGTTCCAGGGTCAATGACATGACACGACCTTTTTTATTATTTGGAATGAATCTGGCCATATGTCAGAGCGAGTTTCGTGCCAAAACCGGCAAGGCCTTGATGTGCAAGGAAATGGAGCAAAAGTGATGTTCAAGAGTGAACAGAAATGAACAAGCCTGGCTGAACAACTGAACAATCTTGGGCTTGACAATGAACAGTACTGAACAACACTCTCATGACCAACACAGGGCGAATGTGGGAGCGGGCTTGCTCGCGAATGCGGTGGTTCAGTTAATAATTCAGTGACTGACATACCGCCTTCGCGAGCAAGTCGAATCGTCGCACCGCCGCTCCCACAGTTTCACCGGGTTTCTTCAGATAGATTGCGCAAGACCCCATAACAATAAAAACGAAGGTCACCCCATGGCCGAACCATTGGCTCACGACACCCTTATCCAGGAATCCTGGCGCCGTTGCCGCGCCTTCGGCCTGGACCACCAGAGCACACCCAGCTTCGACCAGCTCCCCGCCGAGGGCATCAGCCAGTTGCTGGAAAGCCAGCATTCGCTGGTGCAGACCACCCACCAGGAAGTGCTGCCCTACTACGAAAACATCCTGAGCAATTCCAATTGCCTGATCATGCTGGCCGACAACCAGGGCCAGGTACTGACCAGTTGGGGCACCCAGCGCTTCATCGAGCCCAAGCTGGCCCGTGGTTTCAACCCCGGTGCCAGTTGGATGGAGCGTTCCAGCGGCACCAACGCCATCGGCACCGCACTGGCCTGTGCCCAGGCCGTGCATATCGAACACGATGAACATTTCCTCAAGGCCAACCGTTTCATGACCGGCTCGGCGGCGCCGATCTTCGATGCCCAGCGCGAGATCATTGCGGTGCTGGATGTGTCCAGCGACAGCTATTTGCCGCCCTCCCACACTCTGGGCATGGTCAAGATGATGAGCCAGACCGTGGAAAACCGGCTGATCCTCAACCTGTTTCGCGGCGAACACTTCCAACTGACCTTCAACACCGGCCTGAGCAACCTGGATAGCCAGTGGGCCGGCCTGCTGATCTTCGATGAGAGCGGCCAGGTGCTGTCAGCCAACCGGCGGGCCGATAACCTGCTGGGCATCAGCCTGTCGCGGGTCATGATCGACAGCTTGTTCAAGGTGTCGTTGCTGGAATTGCTGAACCAGCCGGAGGGGTTGCCCTTTTCCCTGCAGGCCGCAGGACGCAACCGGTTCCAATGCTTGTTGAGGCGGCCCAGGCAAACGCCGGTGCAGGCGCGCGTGTTTACCGAACCCGCGCCCGCCAAGCCCACCTCGATTGGCCTCAAGACCTTGCATTTTGGCGATGTGCGCGTGGAAAAAGCCGTGCGCCAGGCCGAGCGCTTGCTGGAGAAGGACATTCCGCTGCTGATCCACGGCGAAACGGGGGTGGGCAAAGAGGTGTTCGTCAAGGCCCTGCACCAGGCCAGTTCGCGCAGCCAAAAGGCGTTTATCGCGGTGAACTGCGCGGCGATCCCGGCTGAGCTGGTGGAGTCGGAGCTGTTCGGCTACGAAAAAGGTGCGTTCACCGGCGCCAATCAAAAAGGCAGCATCGGCCTGATCCGCAAGGCGGACAAGGGCACGCTGTTTCTCGATGAGATCGGTGATATGCCGCTGCCCACCCAGGCGCGCCTGCTGCGCGTGTTGCAGGAACGTTGCGTGCAGCCGGTGGGCAGCAGCGAGCTGTTCGCGGTGGATTTGCGCATCATCTCGGCCACCAACCGCGCGTTGCGCGAGCTGGTGCAGGCCGGGCGTTTTCGTGAGGATCTGTATTACCGCATCGGCGGCTTGACCCTGGAACTGCCGCCCTTGCGCGAGCGCACCGACAAACGGGCGCTGTTCCAGCAGTTATGGCAGCAACACCGTGAGCCGACCCAATGGGCGGGGCTGAGCAGCGAGGTGCTGGCGCTGTTCGAGCAGCACCCGTGGCCGGGCAATTTGCGCCAGGTCAGCAGCGTGTTGCAGGTGGCCCTGGCGATGGCCGAAGAAAAGCCGATCCGCCCGGAGCATCTGCCGGATGACTTTTTTGTCGACTTGAACCTGGCGGCGGCGCTGCCCACCAGTGAGTACCTGGACGACAGCATCGACCTGACCCAGCGCTTGAAGGCCGCCGGCGGGAACATTTCCCACCTGGCGCGAGAGCTGGGGGTAAGCCGCAATACCTTGTACAAGCGCCTGCGCCGGAACGAAGGCTGATCTAGCGCGGCTTGACCACCACCAACAGGTCGGTGAAGTACTCCACCTGGATCGGCAGGTTATCCGCCAGGGATGACAGCGCCGCCGCCGTGTCGTCCAGCTTAAACACACCCGATACCCTTAGGTTCTGCAGAGCCTCGGGGTCAAAGCGCAGCATGCCGTGGCGGTAGCCGGCGAGGGTTTGCAGCACGTCGCCCAGGGGCTGGTCGTTGACCTTGAGCAGACCGCGGGTCCAGGCGTCGGGGTCGGTATCGGCAAGGGCTTGCACTGGCTTGGCGCGGCCGTTTTCGAGGACCGCACGCTGGCCGGCCGAGACCTTGACCCCATCGCTGGCGTCGCCTTTGACCGCTACGCTGGACTCGATCACTGTCACCACCGTGGTGCCGTCCGCCGCGCGCTTGACCAGGTAGCGCGTGCCCAATGCAGTGGCGGAGCCCTGATCGGTTCGGACCACGAAGGGCCGTTGCGCATCCTTGGCCACGTCGACCCAGAGTTCGCCTTGCAGCAGTTCGATGACCCGTTGATGGCCGTCGAATTTGACGTCCACCGCCGAGTTGCTATTGAGCTGCAACTGGCTGCCGTCCGCGAGGGCGATCTGCCGGCGCTCGCCGACACCGGTGCGCTGGTCGGCCATCCACACCGGCAGGTGCTGCAGGCCCAGCCAGCCGCACAGGACCACGCCAAGCAAGCCCACCACCTGCGCGCCGCGTGGGCGTCGCGGGGCGAATGCGCGGTTCAGGGCAACGCGGGCAGGTTTGGCGGGCAAGGTCTCGAGGCTGCCCCACAACGCTCCCATGCGTTCGATGGCCACGGCGTGACGCGGGTCGGCCTGGCACCAGGCGTGGAAGGCCTGGCGGTCGGCGTCGGTGACGTCTTCGTCGTGCAGGCGCGTCAGCCATTGTGCCGCTTGCTGGATGATCTGTTCGGAATTCATACCAGCGGGTCTGCCGGGTGCAGGCTGTGGTAGCAATGCACCAGGGCGCTGGAGATGTAGTTTTTGACGGTACTGGAAGAGACGCCCAGCCGCGTGGCGATTTCGCTGTAGGTCAGCCCATCGAGGCGACTCAACAGGAAGGCTTCACGGGCTTTGGCCGGCAGGCCGGCAAGCATCTCTGCGATGCGTTCGAGCGCTTGCAGCGCCACGTGAATTGCGGCCGGGTCGGGCATGCCGGCGTCTTCGCACTGGATCACCAGGGCTTCCATGTAGGCTTTTTCGATGCGGCGACGCCGGGCACCGTCGATCATCAGCCGCCCCGCCGTGGTGGCCAGGAAGGCACGGGGTTCCTTGATAGCCTGCGGCTCGGCCAGCATCAGCACGCGAATGAAAGCGTCGTGCGCCAGGTCGGCGGCATGCTGGGAACAGCCCAGTTTTTTGCGCAGCCAGCCGTGCAGCCAGCCGTGGTGCTCGCTGTACATCGCCGTAAGGGTCTGCTGCCGGACGGAATCGCCCCGCGCGGCCGGAATGTCGTGCATGCGCAAAAGTATCTCAAATGGGAAAGGTTACCAATTGCGCAAACAATGCCAGTAAAACGGTGTAGGAGCAAGGGGCTCCCGTTGTCAGTGATTGCAGGTACATGACTGTAGTGAGCGGGCTTGCCCCGCGCTGGGGGGCGAAGCCGCCCCAATCTGGGCCAACGCATTCTTCCAGATATAACTAAGGCGCCTGGTTTTGGGGCGGCTTCGCCACCCAGCGCGGGGCAAGCCCGCTCACTACAAGTATCGCAGGCAAGCCAGCGCCTACGTTAACGCCAGCTCCACGACACCCCGGTGTAGATGCCACGACCATCCGCCGGGGTCGAACGCGCGACATCCAGGCCCTTGTCGTCATAGCCCGGTGTGACGGTGTTGGCGTAACGCCGGTTGGCGAGGTTGCGCAGGTCGACCCAGGCCTGCCAGTCCTGCCCTGGCGCGTCGTAGCCAAGCGTGGCGCCGAAGATGCTGTAGGACGCGGCGTAGTAGGAGTTGGCGTAATCCACCGCCACCTTTGATGAATACTCCGTGTTGAAACTGGTGTAGAAACCCGTCGGGTGGCTGTAGCGCAGCTGTGCCTGATAGTAGTGCCTGGGGATGCCGGGCAAGGTGTTGTCGCCGAAGCGGTCATCGTCGCGGTAATGGAAGTCGCTGAAGGTGTAGGCCTGGCGCAGGGCGAGCTGGCCGTTGCCGCCGCCGTCCCACAAGGGGCTGAGCAGGCTCAGTTCCACGCCCTGGTGCACGGTGGGGCTGGCGTTGGCTTCGGCGACGATGGCATTGCTGGTGGCGGTTTGCGCCTGGGTTTCCACGCTGAGCAATTCGTGGCGCACTTCGGAACGGTACAGCGCCAGGTCCCACTGGCCGAACCACTGTTCGCCACGGCCGCCGATTTCGAGGGTGGTGGCGGTCTGGTTTTTCAGGCTCACGCCTTCGCGCGCCAGGCCCCGGGCCGGGCCGCTGGTAAAGTATTTGTTGGAACCCCAGATCATCGACCAGGCATGCGGCGGCTCCACCGAGCGGCTCAGGTTGCCGTACACCTGCAATTGCGGGGTGACGTCATAACGCAGGCCGACGCGCGGCGCGTAGTCCCAGTCGTGCTGGCTGAGGGGCGCCTGGCCGTCGGGATAGCTGACCTCGGTTTCGCGACGGGTGTAGATCGCCGCGAGGCCGGTGGTGAGCCACAGGTCGGGGACCAGCTCCAGGTCGTTGCCAATGTGCAACACGGTGTCTGAACCCAGGTAGCTGTAGTCGCGGGTCTTGGTGCCGGGTGCGTAGGAAACGGTGTTCCCCGCAGGCGTGCGCACGTACTCCGAGGCGCCATTGTTGGGCATCGCCTGGGTGGTGCGCAGGCCAATCGTGGTCTGGCTGTCGTGGCCGAACAGCGTGTCCTGGCGAATGTACTTGAGGGTGCTGCTGATGTCGGTGTAGGCGACTTTCAGCCGGTTGGTGCCTTCGCGCAGGTCCATTGGGTAGTCGTGGTAGGCCAGCCCGACTTCAAGCCGCGAACTGTCGTCCAGTCGCAGGGTGGTCTTGTTGGCGATCCAGGTGGAGCCCGGTTGCAGGCGCTGGGAGTCGCGCGCGGCATTGAGGCTGTTGGCCGCGCGCGGGTCATGGCTGATCTGCGCGCGCGTGAGTTTGCCGGGGGTGTCGTTGGTGGTTTCGCGGTAGCGCAAGTAGAAGCGCGTTTCCAGGTCCGGGTTGAAACGGTAGCCAAAGTTGGCCGCCACCCCCTTGCCGGTGGCCGCGCTTTGGCGCTGGTAGCCGTCGGACTCGGAGTCAGTGAGGCTGATGTAGTAGTCGGCATCTCCCAGCACCTGGCCCGAGCTGATCTCGCGCTGGGCATAGCCTTTGCTGCCCGCTTCGTAGCGCACCTGCAACTTGGGCGCGTCGTAGCCCGTGTGGGTCACGTAGTTGACCGCGCCGCCCAGGGCCAAGGCACCCTGGTCAAACCCGTTGGCGCCGCGCAGCACCTCGACGCGGCTTTGCCACAGCGGGTCTTTTAATTCGTAGGGGGTGCCGCCAGGCCCGGTCAACGGCAGGCCATCGAACATTTCGTACAAGCCGGAGGCATGGGAACCGGGGCTACGGTTCAGGCCCGAACCGCGAATCGAGAGTTTCACCCCTTCATTGTTTGCCGCCTTGGCATACACGCCGGCCTGGTACTTGAACACATCCTCATTGGTGCTCACCCGCCCCTGCTGCACGCTGCCCATGTCGATGTAATTGGTGCCGCCGGGCACGCTCTTGAGCTGCGCCTGGGCCACCTCGCCGGCGCTGGCTTCGCTGCTGGTGACTTCGACCGGGGCCAATTGCAGGTCTTCGGCATGCGCCAGCGAGCTGAGCGTCAGGGCGGCAAAAAGGAGTGGTGGCGGGCGCAGCAGCATCGGGGGCAGGTCCTTGGAATTCGGGAGGCACGTGGTGGGAAGTCGTGGACGCCCGCCAGGTCACGCCTTATCAACGGGACGGACCTCTGCAAATTCTGCTCGCTGCAAGATCGCCCCTAGCTTTCAGGCTGCTTCAGCGTTTGCATCAGCTCCTCCGCTTCCGACCCTGGCGGCAGCCGAAAGCCGTACATTTCATCGGTGTCCAGGATCTCGCCCAGCGCATCAAGCAACTGCGCCTCGGTCGGCGATTCGCGCAGCAACTTGTGGGCGGGCAGCAACAGTTCGGCGGAAACACCCTGGACACTCGCCGCATCGATCACGGCGAAGAGGATAAAGCGCAAACGTATTTCGCGATCAGTAGGCCAAACCGTTTTTCGCTTACCCATGGTGGAGGCCTCAACTTTCGGAAAAATCCGAGGCTATTGATGACCGAGGTGCGTTTCAAGCAGCGGGGAACGAGATAGGCCACTTCCTACAAAGGAAAGAGAAACACCGTACCTGGCTCACTGCACCGGCAGAAAATTCATCAGCAACAGGCTCTGCGCGTAATTGAGACCGATGCGCCGGTAGCGCTCATCGAGCATCTGCGTCAGCAAGTCGAGGCGCGCGACGATCTTGCCGAACTCCACCGCAAAACTGAGGTTACTGCCCTCCTCCGAAATCTCATTGGAAAACAGCAACAGCACGCCATTGGCGTCCTGGCGCTTGCTCAGCAGCCAGGTGGCCTTTTCGATATTGCGCGCGGCATTGCTGACGAACTGCGGGTTGATCGAATCGGTGATGTAGAACTCGGTGCGCCCGCCGTGAGCGGTCACTATCATGCTGCCGATGGCATAGATGAAGGCGCCGACCCGATCGCCCTTGAATTCCGGGCTCAGGGAATAGCTCAGCGCCGCCAGATCGCGGCGCTCACCCAGCGCCGGCAGCGCTCGACGTTGCTCGATAGCCTGGCGAATCTCCCGCGCAGCAGTCACGGCATCCGGATAGCCCGACTGGCGCCACTGGCTGGGATTACGCAGATAGAGCTTGTTCATGAGCAAATACAGGCTTTGCAGGTTGTCGCGCATGCCCAGCGTTGCCATGCGATCGACACTGGTCTGAAAGAACTCGTCAGGTTTGCCATTGCTGAACTGCTTAGCGATATCCTGACCCTGTTGCTGGGTGCAACCGCCAGCACAGAGCATCAACACGGCTGCCAGCAGCAAAGGCTGGCGCATTCGTGGAAAGGTCAAGCAAGCAAACGTGCGATCCATCGGCACCCGATCTGAGTTCATCTGCCCACGCGCGGGATCGGCGGGACTGGGACAAGGATAGAGCGGAGAAATCCAAAAAAGTGCAGTGGTCGCAGGCAGATAGTTGTAACCAAAGACCGTCTGGCCGGTAAATGGGCTCGACCGTGAAGAATTCGTTTAACGCTCTATACTGCTAGCGACTGCTGCGTGCGTTGGTTTGGCGCGTTTGTCTACATCGCTCGCAGCCTACTCACCAGCAGCTTCAAATGAGGGTGACGGCAATGAACCATCCAATTCGAGCGCAAATGGTTGTGCAGATTATTTGCCTGCTGTCGGTGGCCCAGCTTTTCTGCTGAGCTGCGCGCCACTGCTGTCACCTTCGGCCGCCGTTGCGGCGGTGCGGGCTATTGCCAGCCAAAAGCCATAAACTGGCCCGACATACGATTGCCGGGCCAGCACGTGCCGCTACAGCAAGACCGTGGACAGCATGCCCAGCGCACCCAGGCAAAACCCGATCAAGGCGCCTCGCCCGGGAAACTCATGGAACAGCGCCCAGATCACGACCGGTTCCAGCAGCAGCAACGAGGTGACGGACACCACTGTGACCACCCAGATGTCACCCACTGCCAAGTACCCCAGCCAATAAGCCCCCAACAGGCAGAGCCCGGCAAAGCACATCAACACCACCGGCATGATGAACGCCTGCCATGAGCCGTCGCCTGCCTGGGCCAGCCTGGCGGTGACTACCTCACTGTAGATCGCACAAAACTCACCGATCACCATCAACCCTAGAGCAGAAACTCCGAGTAGTTCTTTGGACATATCAAAAACTCCTTCGCATTCAGCGCACTATTTTTCAGCTCCCAGCTGGCAAGGCCGTTGCCGAGCGTGTCGTTGCAGTGATACGAAGCAGCCTTGAACAGGCCTGAATTACCGAAGTGCTTTTGCATGCTCATGTCCTTTATGGCGGGTGAGACTCAGCGAACCGATGAGGCGCTGGTTTCGATCATACGGTTTGGTGGCCTATAGGACACGTCAAAAAATCAAGACGCATCACGGCCGAAAGATATTACGGCACACCTTGTTACAACCAACCGGGCCAGAATACCTCCGCCCAAGAACTTAGCGCTTTTGTTTCAATCCTAATGCCAGGCGTACTTCAACCATGAGCGCCTGCTGACAACCCATAGAGGTTCACAAGATGAATAAGACACTACCCGCCCTGGTCCTGGGTGTTCTGATCTCGCAAGGAGCGATGGCGGCCGGAGATGGTACAGCGGCGCTCGGCGGCGGAGTCGGTGGTGCACTCGGCAACATCGTCGGCCAACAGCTTGGCGGTTCCACTGGCGCAGCCGTAGGCGCCGGCCTGGGTGGCGCAGCCGGCGGAGCAGTCGGTGCCCAGAAGGGCAATCGAGCGGAAGCCGCCATAGGCGGTGGGGTCGGCTCGGCGGGCGGCTCGCTGATAGGCAATCGCCTGGGCGGCACGACGGGATCGACGATCGGTGCGGGATTGGGCGGTGCCGCAGGTGGCGCGCTGGGCAATAACCTGGCGGATGACGAGCACCGTTCCGACGGCAAGAAACACAGGGGCAATAAGCACAAACACAAGAACAAGCGCCATTAATACAAAAAGCCCCGCATCCGCGGGGCTTTTGTTTGGAGCCGGCGAAAACCACCTCACGTCGGTCCATGCGGGTCCACTGGCAGCTGATCAGCAAGCGCCAGGCGGAATTCCGTCTTTGTTGAAGTCCTTCAGGCGTTCCCGTTCTTCCTCAGTGGCATGCGCCGGAGTTTCTTGCTCGGGTTCCTTTTTCTTTTCTTCAGTCATCGCTGTGTCCTCTGGGTGGGTAGCAGTTTCGGCAGCGGGTGGGATCAGCAGTTCATTTAATCCTCTCCAGCCTCCTGTCGACCTGAATCAAATCTGCGGTTACGCTCGCTGCTAAGCTGTGCTCTTAACAGAGAAACAACCATGCCGAACTCAGACTTGCTTCCTTCCCTGCTATCAAAACTCTACGAAAACCAGCTTGCCCTCGAAGGCGCGATCATGGAGCTATCGAACTGGGTTGAGCAGCGCGGCTCCGCCGAGGTCGCCGAGAACATCCGAGGCGCACTGAACACGATTGACGAGAACGAAGCGTTTATAAAACTGACGCTGGCCGTGTTGATGTCTCCGCAGTAGTGCGTCTGTGCAATGCGTCGGCTCAAAACAGTGTTTGATAAGCCGCAAAGCACAGCACCCACTTTTGACGGTGGTCAAGGCGGCGAACGCAATGGCGCGACGCCTGTCCGCAGCGCAAGTGATGTGCTGGAAAGCGGGTCGCTCGATTCTCGTGGGGGCGCGTTCTTCACCACACAGAAGTCGTTTTCAGAGCTTCCTTAACTGGCAAAAGACGCCACCCTAACGTGACAGCATTATTTGGCTTGGCGAAGCACAAGCTCCGACAGACGGGTCTTAACTCGGAAGCAGAACTCACGAATTTGAAATTGATAGGCGGGCATAACCATGTAGTTCAAATCAGGACCCAGCGAGTCCTTGATTTCCATGTATTTAGCGGTCTTGCTGGCAATGACTTGGTATTCAGCCTCGTACTTATCATAAGACGCTTTGTTGTAAACCTTTAAAACATCCAGCTCTTTGCGGCATTGCTCGGCGCGGTTCTGGTTTAAATCTGTCTCTGACTGAGCCGTCTCTGGCGAAACGGGAGTTGAGCTCTCAGCACGAGCGTTCGGCTGTGTGGCCTCATACCGCACAGGCGGTTTTGCTGGCGTCGCAGGCGCGACTTCAGGTGATGCTTGTTGGACGACGGCTTCCGGTGGAGCCACATCAGGTTTTTCCGGCGTTTTCGTAGCGCATCCCGAGAGGGCAATTCCTAGTACTGCAACGACGCCACACATTTTATTCATAGGTTTCACCAAACAACTCCTTATGGTTGGCTGAGTCGTTAGATTCTGGGTAAAGGTCATAACTCGTTCAATGATCGAGCATGAATTTCTACCAGCCTCAAGGCGCTCAGCCTCTCTTCCTTGAGTACGCAGACGAGTGATCATAGTAAAAAAATAACGAGGTGACGAGAAAAAGCTCGGCAGAAAAGCCACCGCGTTAAGCCGGTAGATAGACTTAATCGAATGCTCCGTTGAGCACCTCGTAAATGATGCCGGAAGCGATGGCTACCAGTATCAGATCAGCGCCCGCTTGCTGCCATTCGTAGCCGTCGTAACGGGGCAGCCTGCCGAGCAAGCGGTCATCCAGTTTTTTGGCGATGCCGGGAGGAAGAGGTTTGCCTCTAGCGAGGTTCTTCTGGATTCCGGGGGGCAGTGAAGGACCTGGGCGCCAATAGTCACGATGCCCGCCGATCACGCCTAATACGCCACCACGGTCGATGCTGGGCCCACGGCTCCAGTCATCCGCGCCGGCACTTTTCCCCTTGTTGCCCTGGTTGCTATGGCCTTGGCTGCCTTGGGCGTTGCCTTTTCCATTTCCTTGGCCTTTTCCGCTGCCGGGATCGGCCAGGGCCGTCGACGAGCTTATGGACAAGGCAAGGCAGGTGACAGCGGTTATAAGCGAGCGGGATTTGAACATGACCGTTTTCTCCGAAGGAAATACGTCCTTGAAATGTAGCTGGTATTGCTGATTTAAGGTACGCATAAACCAAGCTACTCGCTGCATCGCTACTGAGGGCCTCGACCGTATTTTGCTGCACCCCGTTCGGCATTGAGATTGGTACATACTCAACTGAACCCGATACCGAATGCCAGAAACGCAAAAGCCCCACATTTTCGGGGCTTTCGTTTGAATCTGACTTAGCTGAGGTCGGGCAATTCGACCGTTCCCCCCGTACAGTCACAGCTACTTTAATCGGACTACTACCGTGGATGCGAGCATGTCTCCCTGTTGTCAGTATTCGGCAGAAACAGCCGGCGATCACTTTGCACTGGCGTGGGTCTGGGAGGTTCAGTCGAAGCTGAAAGCCCTTGTACCTCAAGCCGATGATGATCCGCTCGGCCAGCCTGGCACCGGCCAGAACCTCATCGCGATTCAGGCGCAAGACAAGGCGTTGATCAGCCAATACCTTGCCACCCAAGACATTAGAGAGTAGCGGAAAAGCAATGGCGTCGAGTTGGATATGAACGCCCAAATCGCCGGCATCCTCGCTGGGAGCAAGGTCGAGCTGCACGCTTGCATTGCAAGCGGCGGCGAAGACATTCCTGCCCTATCCACTATCGCCTGTACTCACACCATCAATGACCCGGCCCGTATCGATAAGGATCCCGCATGCTCACAGCAATTGAAAGGCTGCTACTTAGTCCGATCTAGGCTCAGAGGCTACCGAGGGGAAATAAGAACGCTATCCAAATGCTGATGGTTCAAACAAAGCTTTAACAAATTCTTGATTCTGCCGATCCGGTAGGTGCTTCAGAAGCCCATATTTCTCACAAAGACTTTTCAATCCTTTACCTTCTGGAGTCAAGCAGTACATCATTATGCATTCTGATTCATGCACACTAAAGGTCGCGGCAACGATACTGGCATACGTCTTTTTGATGATTGAATCTGGGGTATCAAAGCCTTTAAGCAAAATAGGATTCACGCCAAGAGGACTATGACGCAGGGGAACTCCGTAATTATCTATATATACAAGAAATTCAAAAAGCGTCCTAAAATACCGCCCAAGGCCTTCCCGCGAACTTGCGTTAAAAGAGTTGACGCGCTCCAAAATATCAGCCTCTGCAACATCAGCGATTCCTACTGTCATCACCACGTTATCGATATTAAACTTTATGGAGTATGACTCGAATGCATCTGCGCCTAAACGATCCGGGCCATTTCCAAAGAACTTAGCCGATTCCGCGTTTTTGGTATGAAGATCCAACAACCCGAAAAACACAGTCTCAAAGCTTTGACGCTCAATGAGTTTACTTTGCTTTTCGAAAATTTTTGTCTGCTGTGTCTGAGTAATTTGTGATGCTCTGGCCTCCGCTCTTGCGGCTCGGAGCTCAGACGCCTGAGATCTTAGGCTGAGCACAACTGCGAGCAAAGCGATGAAACTCAGGATTGGATTTAAAACTCCGCCAACAAAGTCTCCAATTTGCCCCCAATAAGTAGCTGAACCCGAATTAATCACTTTTAAAATCGGAATATCCACACCAAATTGAAAGTGAGAAATAACAAGTGAAGAAATAATGACTATGGGCAATAGAGCCAACATTACAAGCCAAGTGCCACTTAAATTTGAATCACCCTTTTCAATAGCGTTTTCATCATCCACTCCGACAACTCCTTTTGGATTTTTCTGTAAGCGCAAATCGTATCAAAAACTCCGAATTTTGGCCGCCCCGGCATGACCCCGCATAGGACACCCGAAGCCCACAGGAAACCTATAAGCCTACTTCTGCAATAAGCCTAGCACCGACTTCACGCCCAGCGACCTGCGCCAGGCCACGATCTACATAAGTGCGATCACCCGCTACAACCAGCATCACTACCTCACCACCGCGCTTCACATCGACGTTGATACGCCAGGTCTCCCGGCCTTCCTCGTCCCTGTCGCACTCCATGTAGTTCCAAACCTAAAAGCCTTCGATCTCATCGTAAATATCGTGCTTGGTTATGGGTCTGTCCGCTTGTAGGAAGATGCTGTATCACTTCATGATTACATGAACCTCGTAACCCTTGCCGTTCGGCCAGTCATCTCGAGTGACCTCAATGCTGCCACTTCCGATTTGAGAGATCACAGGTTCGCCCTTAACGATAGCTCTACGTATTTCGTTGTTCAGCTTCGCACCAAGTACTTTTGGAGCTAGTGCTTCTGATACCTTGCCGAGAGCGCCAATTGCAGGACCTTTCGACTTAGGCTGATTAAAATTTAGGACAAGTTTTACCTGTTCGACTGCAGTAGCTGTACCTGTGGCGTAGTACGCCAGATTATTTGACAGTGGCGACCCGGAACCTATGTCCTTGTAGTCGCTCGCGCACCCAAAGGATTCATCACCATAGTCCGTCCATTTTCGCCCCTTCAAGCCCGAATCGGACAGCAGCGCACACGCGATACTAGGTTCGGTAACTTTGAGCTCAGCCAAGCATGTCGCAGAGAAAAGGAAAGCCAGCGGCACAACAATAATTTTCAGCATCTGTCTTGATTCATCCATTTTGTATCCGGCTCCATGTCGGACTAAATACAAATATCTCGCCACCCTGGCGAGGCCAGAGGCTCCCCCACTCCACCGCCCGGGCACGGCCCGGCAAGGAATGCCGTATGACTAATGAATACCTGATGGGGCCGACCAATAGTGCGGTAGCTCAGACTGGCTTTAGGCTGCTTTCAGTCGTCGAGATCTAGCAGCTCGCCCATCCGCTCTCCTAACATCCCACGCAACCACGCACCATGAAACTCAATATTTTCGAGAGAAGTACCGTCCCCTAGAAGATGCTCAAAAACCTTGCCCTTCGCTCCGCGATACACGACGCGAAAATGTCCATCATGAGCAGACCAACTCATCACATAAGGGCGGATGGAGATGATTTCGCTAAACGGTACGCGTACTTCAACGGGGCTTCGACAACGACGGGTTATGGTGAGAGTCAGCAGCTGCTGATTTTCGTCGAACGTGAAGGCCTGCACTTGAGGCTCGGAGACAACCCACGCAAAGAACGCACCAATGAGCACTGCACTGGCCAGCATGAACAGAATGAAGAATGACGCTGTGAGGCTTTCACTATGGTCAGGCTGCACACCCTGAATGACGTCCGGCCCTATGAAAAGGAGCGTCCCAAGCCCATAGCCCGGTAAAAGCAGAAGCAGCGCAAGAGAGAAGCCAAAAACGCCCATACCATTACTTCCGATAATTGGTATTTCGGGGCCGTAATACCAAATAGGCGGGTGGGCAGTACTTACCTCGCCAGCATTTGTTGCTGTGGCGTTAGCTGGTTTTTGGCGATTCATTTGGCCGTCTCGAGGGATTACAGCGCAGACGTTACCACTACTGCCGGACAGTCTGGAAACGGATCACGGGACCTTCTCATAGCGCTCCGCACTTCGATTACTCGCGTCCCCCTGCAATAACCTCCCCCTTCAAAGTCAGCGCGTCGAGCGGCTGCAGGATATCAGCGAAGGCCAGGCCAAGGCCGAAGACTGCTTCTTCACCGATTACGGGCGCAAGTGCGGTCACTCCGGGAAAGGCTGGACCGAGGCCGGCGAATGCCCGGCCCCCGAAACGATCCGCCTTTACGCTACCAACCTTGCCAAACCCCAGAAACACAAAAGCCCCGCATTCGCGAGGCTTTCGTGTAAATCTTGGCGGGAAACCAGGGATTCGAACCCTGGGAACGCTATTAACGTTCGCCGGTTTTCAAGACCGGTGCATTCAACCACTCTGCCAATTTCCCTTGTGCATCCACAGGATTATCATAGCCCATCCCGTCTCAGCGGGCGCCATAATACCCGAATGAAACACACTGTCAAACTCTCGCCATAGCTTGTTACAGAGCGTCTGTTATGATCTTTGCGACTGAACGTTTCAAAACCGGAGGAGTGTCGCCATGCGCGAACAGAATTACGCAGTGAATGGCAACGCGCAGGCTGAGCAGCTTGAAGTCAGCCGCGTGTTGCGCAACACCTATGGCTTGCTCGCCCTTACCCTCGCATTCAGCGGTGTGATGGCGTTCGTGGCGCAGCAGATGCGCGTCGGCTACCCGAATATCTTTGTCGTGTTGATCGGCTTCTATGGTCTGTTCTTCCTGACCAACAAGCTGCGCGACTCGGCCTGGGGCCTGGTGTCGGCGTTTGCCTTGACGGGTTTCATGGGCTTTATCCTCGGCCCGATCCTCAACCGTTACCTCGGCATGGCCGGCGGTGCGGAAGTGGTCAGCTCGGCGTTTGCCATGACCGCCCTGGTGTTCGGTGGTCTGTCGGCCTACGTGCTGATCACCCGTAAGGACATGAGCTTCCTGGGCGGCTTCATCACCGCGGGCTTCTTCGTGTTGCTGGCGGCTGTGGTTGCAGGCATGTTCTTCCAGATCAGCGGCCTGCAACTGGCGATCAGCGCGGGTTTTGTGCTGTTCTCCTCGGTGTGCATCCTGTTTCAGACCAGCGCGATCATCCACGGTGGTGAGCGTAACTACATCATGGCGACCGTCAGCCTGTATGTGTCGATCTATAACCTGTTTATCAGCCTGTTGCAGATCTTCGGCATCATGAGCCGCGATGACTGATTGTTAACGCAAAAAAAAATGCCCCGTATCGAAAGATGCGGGGCATTTTTTTGTGCCGAGAACAGGGATCAATACTGATTGGGCTCCATTTCCAGCTCGACCTTGAACCGCTCGGCGATATCGCGCTGGATACGTTGGGCCAGGTTGGCGATATCGTGCCCCGTGGCACCGCCATAGTTGACCAGCACCAGTGCCTGCAGCTTGTGCACGCCGGCATCGCCCTCACGGAAACCCTTCCAGCCCGCCTTGTCGATCAGCCAGCCGGCGGCGAGCTTCATTTGCCCGTCGGCCTGGGGATAAGCCACCAGGTCCGGGTACTGCGCTTGCAGCTCTGCAGCCAGGGCCTGGGGCACCAATGGGTTCTTGAAGAAGCTTCCGGCATTGCCAAGCTCTGCCGGGTCCGGCAGTTTTTCGCGGCGGATGCTGCAAATCGCACGGCTGACATCGCTCGGCGTCGCCTCGGTGATCCCCTGCCCCGCCAGGCGCTGCTGCACCGGGCCGTAGTCGAGTTTCAGGTGGCTGGCGCGGCTCAGAGCAAAGCGCACCCGCAGGATCAGCCAGCGTCCGGTTTCGTGCTTGAACAGGCTGTCACGGTAGGCAAAGTTGCATTCTTGCAGGCTGAAATCGCGCAGTTCGCCGGTGTGGCGATCCAGAGCGGTCAGGCCGGCGAATACATCCTTGATCTCCACCCCGTAGGCGCCGATGTTCTGCATGGGCGCGGCGCCAACGGTGCCGGGGATCAGGCTGAGGTTTTCCAGGCCGCAGAAACCCTGCGCCAGGGTCCACAGCACAAACGGGTGCCAGGCCTCGCCCGCTTCGGCCTCGACCACCACGTGCGTGCCATCATCATGCAGCACGCGGATGCCTTGGGTTGCCATGCGCAACACCAGCGCCGGGATGTCCTGGGTCAACAGCAAGTTGCTGCCCCCACCGATCACCAGCAGTGGCAGCGCTTGCGCGGCCGAATAGGCCATGGCCTCACGGACGTCGTCGTCGCTGTGGGCCTCGGCGAACAACTGGGCACGCACATCGATGCCAAAGCTGTTGAATGGCTTGAGCGATACCTGCGACTGCACGTGCAAGGTCATAGGCGCCCCTTCAATTCGATCACCAATAGATCACAGGCCCGCTCGATCAGATCCAGGACCCGTTCGAAGCCTTGTTCACCTTCGTAATACGGGTCGGGCACTTCATCCACTTCGGACGCGTAACGGCGCAGGAACAGGTCCAGCTGCGCCTTGCCCTGGCCCGGTTGCAGGGCCTTGAGGTTGCGCAGGTTGCTGTGGTCCATCGCCAGGATAAGGTCGTAGCGCGCAAAGTCGGCGCGGCTGACCTGTTGGGCCCGCTGGGCGGACAAATCGTAGCCGCGCGCCAACGCTGCCCGTTGGCTGCGTTGATCAGGCGGATTGCCGATGTGCCATTCGCCGGTACCGGCGGACGCTACATCGACCTGACCCGCCAACCCTGCCTCGCGCAACTTATGGCGCAGTACGCCTTCTGCGGTGGGCGAGCGACAGATATTGCCCAGGCAGACAAACAGAACCTCCATCAGGCCCCCAGCAGGCGACGGACGCGCTCAAGGTCTTCCGGGGTGTCGACGCCGGCCGGCGGCGCTTCCAGCGCATCGCCCACATGGATGCGCACGCCATGCCACAAGGCGCGCAGCTGCTCCAGAGATTCGGTGTTTTCCAGCCAGCACGGCCCCCAACTGACGAAGTCATGCAGGAAACCGGCGCGGTAGGCATAAATGCCGATATGGCGGCGATAGGGCACGCCTTGCGGCAGTACGTCAGGGTGGCTGGCGAAGGCATCGCGCGCCCATGGCAGGGTCGAGCGGCTGAACGTCAGCGCCAGGCCGTTGAGGTCGCTGACCACTTTGACCACGTTCGGGTTGAACAGGGTGGCAATGTCTTCGATCGGTTCGGCCAGGGTCGCCATGCGGGCTTCGCCATGGGCGGCCAGGTTGGCGGCGACTTGGTCGATCACGCTCGGTGGGATCAACGGCTCGTCACCTTGCACGTTGACCACGATAGCATCCGGCGCCAGGCCGAGTTGGGTGGCCACTTCGGCCAGGCGGTCGGTGCCGGAGTTATGGTCTTCGCGCGTAAGGACGGCTTCGGCGCCGAAGCCCTTGCAGGCTTCGATGATGCGCGGATCATCGGTGGCCACCACCACACGCTCGGCGCTGCTTTTGCAGGCCTGTTCCCACACCAGCTGGATCATCGGCTTGTTGCCGATCAGTTGCAGCGGCTTGCCCGGCAGACGGGTCGACGCGTAGCGCGAAGGAATGACGACGGTAAAGGCTGTGGTCATTTATCCAGGCGCTCATCGGTGGTCAGGGTGCGGGCTTCGCTCTCCAGCATCACCGGGATGCCATCACGGATCGGGTAAGCCAGGCCTGCGCCTTTGCTGATCAGCTCGGTCTTGTCGGCGCTGAGCTTGAGCGGGCCTTTGCAGATCGGGCAAGCGAGGATGTCGAGCAGTTTGGTGTCCATGAGTGTTTCCTGGAAAGAAGCGGTTTAAGGCAATAGACGTGCAGGCAACAGGCGCATCAGCTGCGTGTCGAACCAGGCGACGAACGCCGGTGACGGCAGCGCATCCACCGCAAGGTACCACCAGTCGGGTTGGGCAAAGGCACGGCACTTCACCGCGTCCTTCTCGGTCATGACCAGCGGTAATGACGGCGTAAAATTCAGCACCTGGGCGCTATACGGCGCATGGTCGGCGAACGCATGGGGTATCGGCTGCCAGTGTAGCGTTTCAAGGGTCTTGAAGAAACGCTGCGGGTTACCGATGCCCGCGACCGCATGCACCGCCTGGCCCGCGGCAAAGGAGTCGACCGGCCGGCGCTCGCCGGTCTTCAGATTGACCAGAGCGGTGGGCTGCAAGTGAAAGGCAAACCCATCGTCTCGATCACTGGCGGCGCCGTTATATAAAAGCGCATCGACACTTTGCAGCCGCTGCACCGGCTCGCGCAGCGGCCCCGCCGGCAAACAACGGCGGTTGCCCAGGCCACGGGCGGCGTCGATCAGCACCAGTTCAAGGTCACGGGCCAGGCGGTAATGCTGCAGGCCATCGTCGGAGAGGATCAGGTCGAGGGTTTCGCTGGCCAGCAGCGCCTTGACCGCCCGGCTGCGATCCGGGTCGATCATCAAGGGAACGCCGCAACGCTGCACAATCAACAAAGGCTCGTCACCGGCCACTTCAGCGCTGTGGCTGGCGTCGACCCGCCAAGGCAGCAGGGGTGGCTTGGCGCCATAACCGCGGCTGACAACCCCCACGCGCAAGCCGCTGCGCCGGCAGTGGTCGATCAGCCATAGGATCAGCGGCGTCTTGCCGGTGCCACCCACGGTGATATTACCCACCACCACCACCGGCACCGGCGATCGGTAGATATCGCCCTCGCCCGCCAGGAAGCGCGCGCGCTTGCGCTGTACCACCCGGCGGTACAGGGTTTCCAGCGGACGCAACAGCGCAAGCGCCGGGTGGCCCTCGTACCAGGCCTTGAGCAAACGATCGGATATGGCCATCAGGGCGCGCTCGCCGCCTCGATGGTGGTCATGCGCAGGTGGCTGAAACCGAGCTTGCCGGCGGCATCCATCGCAGTGATCACGGACTGGTGCGGGGTTTTGCCGTCGGCACTGATCGATAGCGGCATTTTAGTATCGCCGCCGGATTCTTTCTGCAAGGCGTCCATCAGGCTATTAAGGTCATTTTTCTCGAGCAACTGGTTATTCACCGAGAACACCCCTTCGGCGCTGATGGCGATGTCCAGCTGCTTGATCTCTTGGTCTTCGGCCGGCGAACCGCTCACGGCTTCCGGCAGGTCGACGCGCAGCTCGGTCTGCCGGTTGAAGGTAGTAGTAACGACAAAAAACAGCAGCAGGATAAACACCACGTCAATCAGCGACGCGAGGTTGATATCAACGTTTTCCCGGCGCTTACGGCGAAATTTCACGCGTTGCCCCCAACCAGGTCCACGTCACGGTCGCCCTGCACCACTTCCACCAGCTTGATGGCTTCCTGTTCCATGCCGACCACCAGTTCATCGATACGACGCTGCAGGAAACGATGGAAAAACACCGAAGGAATCCCGACCATCAGGCCCGCCGCCGTGGTGATCAGTGCCTTGGAGATGCCCCCCGCCAGCACGGCGGCGTTGGAGGTCATGCCGGCGCCCATGAACGAGCTGAAAATATCGATCATGCCCAGCACCGTGCCGAGCAGGCCGAGCAACGGCGCCATGGCGGCAATGGTGCCCAGGGCGTTGATGTAGCGCTCCAGCTCATGGATGACGCGGGCGGCGGCTTCTTCGATGCACTCTTTCATGATCTCGCGACCATGCTTGGAGTTGGCCAGGCCCGCGGCGAGGATTTCACCCAGCGGGGAGTTGGCGCGCAGCTCCTTGAGTTTTTCCTTGTCGAGCTGCTTGTTCTTGATCCAGGCCCAGACCTGACCCAGCAGATGCTCGGGAGTGACACGACTGGCGCGCAGGGTCCACAGGCGCTCGGCGACGATGCCAAGTGCGGCGATAGAACTCATGATGATCGGCAACATCATCCAGCCGCCGGATTTGACCAATTCCCACACAGTGAATGTCCCCTCGAAAAAGTGCGCCACTTTACCATATAGGTTCACCGGCCACAGACCCCATCGGCTGCGGCGACGAGCGCCTAGGGTAACCGCTCGCGCCAGAACCTTCGTTGACTGCGCGCAACAATCGGTGGCGCGAAGGCCCCCAATTGCAGGCGCACGGCCCCTTGCTCGGCGCTGTCATACACCTGGCTGCCCAAGCGCTGGTAACGTGCCATGACCTGCGGATGGGGATGGCCGAACGCATTGCCGCGCCCCCGTGAAATGAGCACGGAGCGCGGCTGGAGGCGTTCCAGGAACGCCCAGGACGACGATGTGCGACTGCCGTGGTGCGGCGCTTGCAACCAATCGGTGGACACCGCCAGGGGTGAGGCGAGCATGGCCCGTTCGGCCGCGCGATCAATATCGCCGGTGAGCAACAGGCGCTCGCCGTTGGCCTGCACCTGCAATACGCAGGACTTCGGGTTGCCGTTGATAGCGTCAGGCCATTGCCACAGTTCGAACGTGACACCGTCCCAACTCCACCGTTCGCCACTGACGCACGGCTGGGTGGCGAGAAACGCCGGCAGCCCCTCGGTCTCCCCGCCCACCACGCGCTTGATCGGCATTCCCCTGGCAACCGCGGCCGCGCCACCGGCATGATCCGCGTCGGCGTGGCTGAGCAACATCATGTCCAGTTCGCGCACCCCGAGCTTGCGCAACGACGGCAACACCACGCGGGCGCCCAGGTCAAAGCTTCCGGTACGCGGGCCGGCGTCATACAGCAAAGTATGGTGACGGGTGCGCAAGATCAGCGACTGCCCCTGGCCGACGTCCAGTTGCAGCACCTCCACTTGCCCGTGAGGTACCTCTTCGCGCGGGGGAAACGCCGCCAGCAACAGCATCGGCCAGCCCAGCACCCGAAACGGCAGGCCTTTTGGCAGCAATAGCAGCACGGCGCCAAGCAGGCTCACCAGCCAATACCCCAATGCAACCTCGGCGGGAATCCAGGCGGGCATCTGCCCTGCGAGCCAGGCCAGGGCGTCGAACAACCCACCCAGCGCGCCGCCCGCCAGCCACAGCAACCCTTCACCTACAAAGGGTAAAGGCAGCAATGCCGTGCCGAGCAACGCCAACGGCAAGACCACCAGGCTGATCCAGGGCACCGCCACCAGATTGGCCAGCGGCGCACTCAGGCTGATGGGCAGCCCCAACACCAGCAAGGCGGGAAACAATCCAATTGCAATCAGCCATTGTGGGCGGGTCCAGGCCTGCCACAGGCTCCAGGGCCCCAGCCGCCCACCGAATGCCAGGATCAGCACTGCCACCGCGGCAAACGACAACCAGAAACCCGGCTGCAGACTGGCCAGCGGCTCCAGCATCAGCACCCCATCGAGTGCCAGCAGCAACGGCCACCACAGCCCCAAATGCCGAAAGCGCAGCCTCCACAACAACACCAGCCCGACCATCACGCAGGCGCGCTGCACCGGCACGCCAGACCCGGCAAGCAAGCCATAACCCAGCGCGGCGCCGAACGCCAGGCCACACGCCCACGGCAGCCACGGCCAGGTGCGGGGCCAGCATCCATAGCGCGCCAACCCAGCGATCAACCCGTAGATCAAGCCCGCCAGCAAACCGATGTGCTGGCCGGAAATGACCAGCAGATGCACGGTGCCGGTGTCCTGCAATACCTGCCAATCGGTGGTCGCCAGCCCAGAGCCGTCGCCCAGCACCAGCGCAATCAGCCCCGCTTCACGGCCTTGGGCATCCACCGCCATCAGGCGCTGGCGCACGCTGTCGCGCCAAGCGTTTCGGGCAGGCGCCAGGCGCTCGCCGTCCTTCACCGTGCCCGTGGCGCCGATGCGCTGGGCCAGCAGCCAGGCTTCCTGGTCAAAGCCATGGAAGTTCAGCAACCCGGCCGGCCGCTTGAGGGTGATTGCCAGCCGCCAGCGTTCACCGCTGTGCACCGGCGGCCCACCGCGCCAGGACACCCGGATACGTTTGGGCAACCGGGCATTTCGCGACCGACTGTCGGCCAACTCGAAACGCACCGCCTCCCCCGTGCGTTGTGGCAGCCCGATGACTCGCCCTTCTACCCAGCGTGTCTGGCCGTCCAGCGCCGGCTTCAGGCGATCATCCAGCGCCGACTGCGCGCTGATGCACGCCCAGCTCAGCCCCAGCAGGAAAAACGCCAGCGGGTAGGTGCGAAACGGCAACAGCATCAATGCCAGCGCCAACACGGCAATCAGCCATCCGGTGGACGGCAATGCCGGTAGAAAGCGCAAGGCCAGCAGCCCCAGCGCCAACGCGAACATCCCTGTTCTCATGAATCATCCTTTTCAAGTGATCCACTAGTCTTAACCGGGAACCCGACGCTGCCTCTGATGTTTTGTCACAAAGTCTGAATTTTCTGTTTATAGAATGCGCGCATACTTGCCCCTCGAACTGACCTGGACCCCTTATGCCCCGGCGCTTATTCAAACGGTACATGCCCGACCCCAGCAGTATCCGGGAACACAAGTCATTACAGTTTCTCGGCACGTTGCTGCATGACCCGAACCTGTGGCACCTGAACCGGCACTCGGTTGCGCGCGCGATGGCCGTGGGTTTGTTCGCGGCCTTTATCCCGATTCCCCTGCAAATGCTGCTCGCTGCGCTCCTGGCGATTGCGGTGCGCGGCAATATGCCCATCGCAGTCAGCCTGGTGTGGCTGACCAACCCGATCACGATGCCGGTGGTGTTCGTGTGCACCTACATGACCGGCGCCTGGCTGATGAATGTGCCACCGCGCAGCCTTCCGGACGACCTGACCTGGGAGTGGATCAGCGGGCAATTGAGCACACTGTGGCAGCCGTTCCTGCTGGGTTCGGTGGTGTTGGGGCTGGTGCTGGGCGCACTCGCCTATTGCCTTACCATGGGGTATTGGCGCTGGTGGGTTGCCCACCAGTGGAAAAAACGCAAACAGCGCCGCGCCTGACCGCTGACATCGGTACACCATCGCCGTCAAACGCCACCAAATCCTCTGAAGATTGCCATCCGTCATTAATTTACGAGATTCCACACCGTGCAAATGGCTACACTGCGCAGTGTGACGCGGGCTGGACGCCTGCGTGAAACCGTAGATATCAATGTGGTAGCAGGAGAGTGGCGTGCTGACAAGAATGGGGATAAAAGGCCGCGTACTGTTGCTGACCTTATTACCGACCAGCCTGATGGCCTCGTTGCTGGGCGGCTACTTCACCTGGATGCAGCTCTCGGAGTTGCAGGCCCAATTGCTGCAGCGCGGCGAAATGATCACCGAACAGTTGGCGCCGTTGGTGGCGCCAGCCCTGAGCGCGCGCAACACCGACCTGCTGGAGCGCATCGCCACCCAGTCCCTGGAACAACCGGACGTACGCACCGTGGCCTTCCTCAGCCCAGACCGTGCGCCCCTCGCCCATGCGGGGCCGACCATGCTCAACCAGACGCCCGTCGGCAACAGCTCGCACCTGTTGCAGCGCACCGGCAACGACGCCACCCGCTACCTGCTGCCAGTGTTCGGCCGTCATCGCAACCTCGCCGGCGACCTGATCCCGGATGAAGCCGACCGCCTGCTCGGCTGGGTCGAAGTGGAACTGTCCCACACCGGCATGTTGCTGCGCGGTTACCGCAGCCTGTTCGCCAGCCTGCTACTGATCGCCATCGGCCTGATCTGCACCGCGGCCCTGGCCCTGCGCATCAGCCGCACGATCAATTCGCCGATCGGCCAGATCAAGCAAGCCGTGGCGCAACTCAAGGACGGCAACCTGGAAACCCGCTTGCCACCGCTGGGCAGCCAGGAACTGGACCAGCTCGCCCTGGGCATCAACCGCATGGCCGAAACGCTGCAAAATGCCCAGGAGGAACTGCAACACAGCATCGACCAGGCCACCGAAGACGTGCGCCAGAACCTGGAAACCATCGAGATCCAGAACATCGAGCTGGACCTGGCCCGCAAGGAAGCCCTGGAAGCCAGCCGTATCAAGTCGGAGTTCCTGGCCAACATGAGCCATGAGATCCGCACGCCGCTCAATGGCATCCTCGGTTTTACCCATTTGCTGCAAAAAAGCGAGCTGACGCCACGCCAGCTCGACTACCTGGGCACCATCGAAAAGTCCGCCGACAACCTGCTGGGCATCATCAATGAGATCCTCGACTTCTCGAAAATCGAAGCCGGCAAGCTGGTGCTCGACAGCATTCCGTTCAACCTGCGCGACTTGCTGCAAGACACCCTGACCATCCTCGCCCCGGCCGCCCATGCCAAGCAGCTGGAGCTGGTGAGCCTGGTCTATCGCGACACGCCGCTGGCGTTGGTCGGCGACCCGCTGCGTCTCAAGCAGATCCTCACCAACCTGATCAGCAACGCGATCAAGTTCACCCGCGAAGGCACCATCGTGGCTCGGGCGATGATCGAGGACGAGCAGGAAGACAGCGTGCAACTGCGCATCAGCGTGCAGGACACCGGCATCGGCCTGTCCAGCCAGGACGTGCGCGCGCTGTTCCAGGCCTTCAGCCAGGCCGATAACTCATTGTCGCGCCAGCCGGGCGGTACGGGGTTGGGCCTGGTGATTTCCAAGCGCCTGATCGAACAGATGGGCGGTGAGATCGGCGTCGACAGCACGCCGGGCGAAGGCTCGGAGTTCTGGATCAGCTTGAACCTGCCCAAGACCCGTGACGACGTCGAGGACTTGCCTTGCGCGCCGCTGCTGGGCCATCGCGTGGCCGTGCTGGAAAACCACGAGCTGGCGCGCCAGGCATTGCAGCACCAATTGGAAGACTGCGGCCTGGAAGTCACGCCGTTCAACACCCTGGAAAGCCTGACCAACGGCATCACCAGCGCGCATCAGACCGACCAGGCCATCGACCTTGCGGTACTCGGCGTCACCGCCAATGACATCCCGCCCGAGCGCCTCAACCAGCACCTGTGGGATTTGGAACACCTGGGCTGCAAGGTGCTGGTGCTCTGCCCCACCACCGAACAGATGCTGTTCAACCAGTCCGTGCCCAACCCCAACAGCCAATTGCAGGCCAAGCCTGCGTGCACGCGCAAACTGCGCCGCGCGTTGTCCGACCTGATCAGCCCGCGCCCGTCGCGCAGCGAACCGGGCGAGCCGCTGTCCAGCCGGGCACCGCGCGTGCTGTGCGTGGATGACAACCCGGCGAACCTGCTGTTGGTGCAGACGCTGCTCGAAGACATGGGCGCACGGGTAAGCGCAGTGGAAAGCGGGTATGCCGCGGTCGACGCGGTGAAACAGGACACCTTCGACCTGGTGCTGATGGACGTACAGATGCCCGGCATGGACGGCCGCCAGAGCACCGAGGCGATTCGCCAGTGGGAAAGCGAACGCAGCGGCACGCCACTGCCGGTGGTGGCCCTCACCGCCCACGCCATGGCCAACGAAAAACGTGCCCTGCTGCAAAGCGGCATGGACGATTACCTGACCAAACCCATCAGCGAGCGGCAATTGGCCCAGGTGGTGTTGAAATGGACCGGCCTGGCCCTGCGCAACCAGGCGCCGGAACGCGCAACCGAAGGCCTTGGCCCTGGCGTGCAACTGCCGGTGCTCGACCACGAGGAAGGCTTGCGCCTGGCCGCCGGCAAGGCGGACCTGGCGGCCGATATGCTGGCGATGTTGCTGGCCTCCCTGGAAGCCGATCGCCTGGCCATCACCCTCGCGCGTGACGCCAGCGACAACAACGCCTTGATCGAACGTGTGCACCGCCTGCATGGCGCGACCCGTTACTGCGGCGTCCCGCAACTGCGTGCCGCCTGCCACCGCGCCGAAACCCTGCTCAAGCAGAACGACGCCAAGGCCCTGCACGCGCTGGACGAACTGGACATGTCGATTGCGCGCCTGGCCAGTGAAGCGCGGGTCAAGGCCTGAAGCCTATTCATCAGGTGTGGGAGCCGGGCTTGCCCGCGATGCGCATCGGTAGCTACACATTTTTGTAGTGAGCGGGCTTGTCCCGCGCTGGGTGGCGAAGCCGCCCCAATAAAGACACCGAGCAGTGTCAGACAAACCCAATTCGCCTGGTTTGGGGCCGCTTCGCAGCCCAGCGCGGGACAAGCCCGCTCACTACAAAGAGGTGTAGATACTTATAGCTATCGCGGACAAGCCCACCGGGGCAGCCTATCCAGCCTTACGATTGCAGGGAGCTTTCCAATGCGCGTCATTCTTTTCAGCAGCCAGGCGTACGATCACGACAGTTTTCTCGGCGAGCCGCTGCCAGCGGGCCTGGCGCTGCAGTTCCAGCCCGCCCGGCTGAACCTCGACACCGTGGCCCTGGCCGAACATCACGAAGTGGTGTGCGCCTTTATCAACGACGACCTCAGTGCCCCGGTGCTGGAACAGCTGGCCAAGGGCGGCACGCGGCTGATCGCCCTGCGCTCGGCGGGCTACAACCATGTGGACCTGGCCGCCGCCAAGCGCCTGGGCCTGGCCATCGTGCGCGTGCCGGCCTATTCGCCCCACGCAGTGGCCGAGCATGCGGTCGCGCTGATCCTGGCCCTCAACCGCCGCCTGCATCGCGCCTATAACCGCACCCGCGATGGCGATTTCAGCCTGCATGGCCTCACCGGTTTTGACTTGGTGGGCAAGACCGTCGGGGTGGTCGGCACCGGGCAGATCGGCGCGACCTTCGCCAGGATCATGGCCGGCTTCGGTTGCCGGCTGCTCGCCTGCGACCCCTTTCCCAACCCCGAGGTCCTGGCGCTCGGCGCAGGCTACGTGAGCCTGCCCGAATTGCTCGCCCAAGCGCAGATCATCAGCCTGCACTGCCCGCTGACCGCCGACAGTCAACACCTGATCAACGCCCGCTCCCTGGCGCAGATGCAGCGCGGCGCGATGCTGATCAACACCGGTCGCGGTGGCCTGGTCGACACTCCGGCACTTATCGAAGCGCTCAAGGACGGCCAGTTGGGCTACCTCGGGCTGGATGTGTACGAGGAAGAAGCCCAACTGTTTTTCGAAGACCGCTCCGACCTGCCCTTGCAGGACGATGTCCTCGCGCGTCTGCTGACCTTCCCGAATGTGATCATTACCGCCCACCAGGCATTCCTCACCCGCGAAGCCCTCGCGGCCATCGCCGGCACCACCCTGGCCAATATTGCCGCCTGGGCCGATGGCCGGGCGCAGAACCTTGTCGAAGGTTGATCAGCGGTCACATACCAGGCTCATGATGAGCAAGCACCCGTGATAGGATGCCGCGCCTATTTGGAGGATCCATGGCCGAACACGATTTCCGCTTCAGTTTGCTGAGCCCGCAACACACCCTGATCGAATGCCGTGCTCTGGTGCCGGGCCGTTACCAGGTCACTGGCAACGGCGGTTCGATCAAGCATGGCGACGTGTTGATCGTCACCCTGCGTGGCAGTAAAACCCTGTCGATGCGCCTCACCGTCGAAGGCGACGCGCGCTACTCCATCCGCCCGGCGGGCCAGTGGGTCGCCATGGCCCAAGGGCCGAAGTTCGGCGAGCTGGAGATTCACACCTGGAAGGTCAACTGCGACAGCTGCGATGCAGTGTTGGAGTTCGAATTCGCGGTGGAAACCAAGCTGACCAAGGAGCCACTGCAACCGGCGGCCAACGCACGCATCGCCGAGTTGGGCTGGGCCAGCGAGGGCGACACGCACCGCTGTCCGAAATGCCAGAAGGCCGCGCAATGAAAGGCCTGCTTCTGCTCGCCGCCCTCGGAGCGGCCCTGACCGGTTGCGCCGGGGACGCGGTCAAGCTCAAGCGCGATCACAGCTATGTGGTGGAATGGATCGGTGAGCGGCCGCTGATGGATTACGCGCACCTGACCGTCACCCTCGGCGCCGATGGCCGCGCCTATGGCAATGGCGGTTGCAATCACTGGTTTGCGCCGTACACCGTCGACGGCAACACCCTCAGCTTCGGCAAGATCGGCAGCACCCGCAAGCTCTGCGCCGAGGCGTTGATGGAGCAGGAACAGCGCTTCTTCCAGGCCCTGCAAAACGTGCAACGCTGGGACATTTCGCCGATCGAGCAGACGCGTTTCTGGCCGGCCGAGGGCAAGCCGATTCGCCTGTGGCTGGAAGAGGGCTGACTCTGGCCTCTCGCGATCCAAATGTGGGAGCGGGCTTGTGTGGGAGCGGGCTTGCTCGCGAATGCGGTGGGTCAGTCAAAGATGTATTCACTGACACACCGCTTTCGCGAGCAAGCCCGCTCCCACAGTTAGGTTTGTGCTGTTGCTTTAACCGCGTAAAGCCTTGAGCCTGGCCAACACACCCTCGGCCGTCTGCTCGCCCATCAATTGCTCACGCACCTTGCCCTTGTCGTCAATGATGTAGGTCACCGGCAACGCTTCGCTGCGCGGAATATCGAAAAAACCTTCCGGGTTCTGCGCCAGTACCGTGAACTTGATGCCCAGCTTGTCGCTGGCGGCTTTGAGTTCCTCACCCTGCACATTGTCGAAATTGACCCCGAACACGCCCACGTTCTGCGCCTTCAACTGTTCGGCCAAGGCATTGAGCTCAGGGATTTCCGTGCGGCACGGGCCACACCATTCGGCCCAGTAATTGACCACCAGCCACTGTTTGTCCAAGCGTTCGGCCGCCACCTTCTGACCATTCTGGTCAACGCCGTAATCGTTACCGCAGCCGCTGAGCAGCAGGGTCGTGATGATCGCCAATGCACCGATCAGTCGCTTAGTCATGGGGTAATCCTTCGCAAAAATGAACGTTGGCTGCGACCTATCGCCTCTTACGGTTTAAGGACGGGCCGCAGCGCAGGTAGAATACCCGCCACCTTACGCAAGATGCGACCCGCACATGACCGATCTGACGCTTTATCACAACCCGCGCTGCTCGAAATCACGCGGTGCGCTGGAACTGCTGCAAGCCCGCGGGCTCACCCCCACCGTGGTGCGCTACCTGGAAACCCCGCTGGACGCCGCGCAATTGAAGGCCCTGCTCGGCAAGCTGGGCATCAGCGCGCGCCAACTGCTGCGCAGCGGTGAGGACGAGTACAAGACCCTCAACCTCGCCGACGCCAGCCTCAGCGAAGCGCAGTTGATTGCCGCCATCGCCGCCCACCCGAAGCTGATGGAACGCCCGATCCTGGAAACCGCCGATAAAGCCATCATTGGCCGCCCGCCGGAAAACGTAGTGGAGATACTGCCGTGACGTCGCCGTATGTGTTGGTGCTGTATTACAGCCGCCATGGCTCGGTGAGCGAAATGGCTCGGCAGATTGCCCGAGGCATCGAGCAAGGCGGGATGGAAGCGCGTTTGCGCACCGTGCCGGCGATCTCCACCGAATGCGAAGCCGTGGCGCCGAGCATTCCGGACGAAGGCGCACTGTATGCCAGCCTGGATGACCTGAAAAACTGCTCAGGCCTGGCCTTGGGCAGCCCGACCCGCTTCGGCAACATGGCCGCGCCGCTCAAGTACTTCCTCGACGGCACCAGCAACCTGTGGCTGACCGGTGCGCTCGTCGGCAAGCCGGCCGGTGTGTTCACCTCCACCGCCAGCCTGCACGGCGGCCAGGAAACCACACTGATGTCGATGCTGCTGCCGCTGTTGCACCACGGCATGTTGATCACCGGCCTGCCCTACAGCGAACAGGCCTTGCTCGACACCCAGGGCGGCGGCACGCCTTACGGGCCCACCCACCATGCCGGGCCTGACGGCAAGCGCCTGCTCGATCAACATGAAATCACTTTGTGCCGGGCCCTGGGCCTGCGCCTGGCCACCACTGCCACGCTGCTGGAGAACGGCCGTGGCCAGAACGCCTAAGGTCCCGCCGCCCCAGGCGTGGCTGGCGCCGCGCGTAAAGCTTGCACGGGCACTGAGCCTGCTGGCGTTTTTCGCGTTGGTGGCGTTGCTCTGCGTGTACTACCTGTTCATCGCCGACCTGCACGGTGCTCGGCCCTGGGTGATCCTGCTGATCGAACTGGTGCCGCTGCTGGTACTGGCGCCGGGGATGCTGATCGGCAGCGCACGGGGGCATTCGTGGATGTGCTTTGTGGTGAACCTGTATTTCATCAAGGGCGCGCTGGCGGCGTATGACCCCAACCGCCAAGGGTTCGGGGTGCTGGAGATGCTGGCAAGCCTGGCGGTGTTTTGTACGGCGCTGCTGTATGTGCGCTGGCGGCATCAGTTGAATCGGCGGTTGGCGGCAGATCAGGGTGCCTGATAGTCAGTCTTCGACTTGCTTGCGAAGGCATCACCTCGGTCTCAATGATTCACCGTATAAGCCAACATCATCGACAACTGGCACATCGGCCGCCCACTCTCGGCGTGCCACTGGTTGAACGCGCCCTGCACCGCCGCCAGGTCGCGCAGGCTGGTCGGCGCCTTGTCGACGATCTTCTGCGCGTTCAAGGCCGCGACCACGTCATAACTCGGCACAAACGTGTCCTTGCCGACCATGCGCAGGAAGCGCGGCGCCGACAGCCCGCCGAGTTGATGGCCGTGCTTGCTCAGGTATTTCCACAGCCCGACGATGTCGGTCACCGGCCAGTCGGCGACAAACGCACCAAAGCTGCCCTTCTCCTGCTCGATATCCAGAATCATCTGCGCGTTACGCGGCACGCTCTTGAGCTTGCCCAGGTGGCGAATGATCCGCGTGTCCTGCATCAGCCGTTCCAGGTGCTCGGCGCCCATCAACACGACTTTTTCCGGGTCAAAGCCGAAGAACACCTGCTCGAACGCCGGCCACTTGGCGTCCACTACGCTGTGCTTCAAGCCCGCACGGAACACGCGCAGGGCCAATGTCGACAAATAGCGATCATCACTGATCTTGCGCAACTGCGCCGGGGTCTTGGGTACAGGCAGATGGGCCTCCAGCTCGGCCGCCGAACCGAAGCGGTTCAGACAATATTCGTGCAGCCACTTGTAATCGCGCATGCCCTCTCCTGGGATTGAAAAATGAAAACGGCGCCCATGAGCGCCGTCTTTGAGAACGTTGAATAGCGTCAGAGGTTCACTACATTGACGAAGCGCGACGCGGCCGTCTCGTCGATTTTCAGGCTGGCGAAGTCGAACAGGTTGCGGTCGGCCAGCTGCGACGGCTGCACGTTCTGCAGGCTGCGGAAGATACTCTCGGTGCGGCCAGGGGTCTTGCGCTCCCAGTCCAGGAGCATCTCCTTGACCACCTGGCGCTGCAGGTTTTCCTGGGAGCCGCAGAGGTTGCACGGGATGATCGGGAATTGCTTGAAGTCGGAGTAGGCCTGGATGTCCTTCTCGTTGCAATACGCCAGCGGACGGATCACCACGTTGCGCCCGTCATCGGCACGCAGCTTGGGCGGCATGGCCTTGAGCGAGCCGTTGAAGAACATATTGAGGAAGAAGGTCTCGACGATGTCGTCGCGGTGGTGACCCAGGGCCATCTTGGTGGCGCCGATCTCGTCGGCAAAGGTGTACAGCGTGCCACGGCGCAGACGCGAGCACAGCGAGCAGGTGGTCTTGCCTTCCGGGATCAACTCCTTGACCACCGAATAGGTGTCTTTCTCGACGATGTGGTACTCGACGCCCAGCGCCTCGAGGTAGGCCGGCAGCACCTGTCCAGGAAAGCCCGGCTGCTTCTGGTCCATGTTGACGGCGATGATCTGGAACTGGATCGGCGCGACCTTTTGCAGGTGCAGCAGCACGTCGAGCAGGGTGTAGCTGTCCTTGCCGCCGGAGAGGCAGACCATGACCTTGTCGCCGTCCTCGATCATATTGAAATCGGCGACCGCTTCACCGGCCAGGCGACGCAGGCGTTTTTGCAGTTTGTTCTGGTTGACCGTAAGAGTGCCCATGGCGCTTGGATCCGCTGGAGGTGTGTGACGAAAAGCGCGGTATTTTACCTTCATGAACGACCGAGTTCCATTGTGGGAGCTGGCCTGCCTGCTGCCGCATTGCACCGTACCGAATCTGACAGACCGCTCAGCGATTAGGAACGCCGTTTACAGCGCAATTTGCTCTAAAGGCCCTACAGTCATTCCGGTCATCCCTTCCTATACTGCGACTTGAGGTCGCACAGCTATCCAGGACCTTGAGGCCACCTGGCCCGTGGGCGCTCCGATGGGGGCGATGGCAATAACGACAGGAGTGACTGGCATGATCCATCACGTCGTGGGGCTTTTTACCCACCCCGACCAGGAATGGCGGGAAATTCGTGGCGATAAAGAAGAAAGCATCAGCCACATGTACCTCACCCATACCCTGATTCTCGCGGCGATCCCCGCCGTATCCGCCTTTATCGGCACCACCCAGGTCGGCTGGGTCATCGGCAACCGCGCGCCGGTAATGCTGACCCAGGAAAGCGCACTGTGGATGACCCTGATGTCGTACGCTGCCATGCTCGGCGGCGTGGCGGTGATGGGTGCGTTCATTCACTGGATGGCGCGTACCTATGACGCCAACCCCAGCATGGCGCGTTGCGTGGCTTTTGCCACCTACACCGCGACGCCGCTGTTCATCGGCGGGCTGGCGGCGCTCTATCCGCATATGTGGCTGGGTATGGTGGTAGGCACGGCGGCGATCTGCTACACGGTTTACCTGCTGTACGTGGGCGTGCCGACCTTCATGAGCATCGATCCGGACGAAGGCTTCCTGTTTTCCAGCTCGATACTGGCCGTAGGGCTGGTGGTGCTGGTAGCGATCATGGCGTTCACGGTGATCGTCTGGGGCCTGGGCGTAGGTCCGATTTATACCAGTTGAGGTGATGACACCGCAGGCAAGGCCACCGCAAGGTGGCCTTGTGCGTTATGCATGACCATTCGGCGCCTGACAGATTCGGAAACACTCAGCTTTGCGGCATACTGGGCGTCTCTGGAGAGATGTACAGCATGCCCGAGCAACTCAATACCCGCGTCGAAGAGTGTTACCTGCAAGCCGAATCCTTTTTCAAGCGAAGCTTCAAACGCCCTCAGGTCAGCCTCAAGCTGCGGGGCCAAAAGGCCGGTGTCGCGCATTTGCACGAGAACCTGCTGCGTTTCAACCCGCAGTTGTACCGTGAAAACAGTCAGCATTTCCTGAAACAGACCGTGGCCCATGAAGTGGCGCACCTGATTGCCCACCAATTATTTGGCGAGCGCATCCAGCCCCATGGCGAGGAATGGCAACTGATCATGCGCGGCGTCTATGAACTGCCGCCGGACCGCTGCCATACCTATGCGGTGAAGCGCCGCCAGGTGATGCGCTATATCTACCGATGCCCGTGTGCGGACAGTGATTTTCCGTTTTCGTCGCAGCGCCATGGCATGGTGGCCAGGGGGCGGCGGTATTTGTGTCGGCGGTGTCGGCAGACACTGGTGTATACCGGGGAAACTCGGGTGGAATAAGGGCCCTATCGCAGCATAGGTATCTACACAACTTTGTAGTGAGCGGGCTTGTCCCGCGCTGGGTGGCGAAGCCGCCCCAATAAAGGCATCGCCGAGCTTCAGGTAGAATCCGGTCGCCTGGTTTGGGGCGGCTTCGCAGCCCAGCGCGGGACAAGCCCGCTCACTACAATGTGTATGCCTATCGCAGGCAAGCCAGTCACCACCCAACCACTCCGGCCCGGAACGGTCAACCACAGTGACCGTTTTGATCACGGCGGGCTTTTTCTTGGCGACGGCTTTATCATTGGCCCAGGTTTGCTTGCAGAGTCTTTCATGAAGTTTGCGATCGCAGTATTCAGCGCAGCCCATGCGCCCTCCTCGCGCCGCGCCCTGCTGTTCGCCCAGGCGGCGCTGGCCGGCGGGCATGAGATTGTACGGCTGTTTTTTTATCAGGACGGGGTGCACAGCGCCTCCAACAACATTGTTGCTCCCCAGGACGAGCAAGACATCGCCCGCCAATGGCGCGAGTTTGTCAGCCAGCACCAGCTCGACGGCGTGGTGTGCATCGCCGCGGCGTTGCGCCGTGGCGTGCTTGACCAGGGGGAAGCCACGCGCTATCAACGCAGCGCGGTCAACCTGGAGGCGCCGTGGGCGTTGTCGGGCCTGGGCCAGTTGCACGACGCGGCGCAGAACGCCGACCGCCTGATTTGTTTTGGAGGCACGTGACATGGCCAAATCCCTGTTGGTGATCAGCCGCCAGGCACCGTGGTCGGGCCCGAGTGCGCGGGAAGCCTTGGACATTGTCTTGGCCGGCGGCGCCTTCGATCTGCCGATTGGCCTGCTGTTCATGGACGACGGCGTGTTCCAGTTGACGCCGCACCAGGACGCAAAGGCCGTGCAGCAAAAAGACCTGAGCGCCAACCTGCAAGCGCTGGGGCTGTTCGGCATCGATGAGGTGTTTGCCTGCGCGCACAGCCTGGCCGTGCGTGGCCTCACGCCGCCCGCCAGCGCCGCGCCTCTGGACAACCCCGGCATCACCCAGTTGATTGACCGCTACGATCAGGTGATTACCCTCTGATGTCGACTCTACACGTGGTATCTCATTCCCCGTTTACCGATAGCCGCCTCGACAGCTGCTTGCGCATCTGCGGCAACCAGGACGCTATCCTGCTTTGCGGCGACGGCGCCTACGGCCTGCAACAATCGGCCCTGCACACCCAGGGCGTGAAGGTCTTTGTATTGGCCGAAGACCTGCAGGCGCGCAACCTGCCGCTACCGGACTGGGCCGAGCGCGTCGATTACCCAGGTTTCGTGCAGTTGTCGATCACCTACGACAAGGTCAACGCCTGGCTATGAACACCCTGACCGTCGGCGCACGCGCGCTGGAACTGGACAAGGACGGCTACCTGGTCAACCTGGACGAATGGTCGGCTGAGGTGGCCAACGCCCTGGCCGCCGCCGAAGCCCTTGAGCTGACCCCCGCCCACTGGGAGGTTCTCGAGCTGCTGCGCCAGTTCTACGCCGAATTCCAGCTGTCCCCGGCCACGCGCCCGCTGATCAAGTACACCGCACTCAAGCTGGGCCCGGAAAAGGGCAACAGCCTGCGCCTCAACAAACTGTTCAACGGCACTCCCGCCAAACTCGCCGCCAAGCTGGCGGGCCTGCCCAGGCCGACGAATTGCTTATGACCGACTTTGCCCCGCTGACCCTGCAAACCCCCGACGAGCACCCGTTCGCGCCGTTCGTGCGCATCCTGGGCAAAGGCAAGCGCGGCGCACGCAACCTTACCCGCGAGGAAGCCCGCGAAGCCATGGGTATGCTGCTCGACGAAAAAGTCGAAGACACCCAGCTGGGCGCCTTCCTGATGCTGCTGCGCCACAAGGAAGAAAGCCCGGAAGAACTCGCCGGTTTCACCGAAGCCGTACGCGAGCGCCTGAACCCTCCGGCGCTGAACGTGGATGTCGACTGGCCAACCTACGCCGGCAAGAAACGCCACCTGCCGTGGTACCTGCTGGCAGCCAAGTGCCTGGCGCAACATGGCGTGCGCATTCTGATGCACGGCGGCGGTGCGCATACGGCAGGACGGTTGTACACCGAGCAATTGCTGCAAGGTTTGCAGATACCGCTGTGCCGCAACTGGCAACAGGTCGAGGCAGCCTACGGGCACGGCAACCTGGCGTTCATCCCGCTGGGCGATTGGGCACCGCAGTTGCAGCGCATGATCGACCTGCGCAACACCCTGGGCCTGCGCTCGCCGATCCACTCCCTGGCGCGGCTGCTCAACCCGCTGAATGCGCGCCTGGGCCTGCAGAGTATTTTCCATCCCGGTTACCAGGGCGTGCACCGCGATGCCAGTGGTTTGCTTGGCGACAACGTGATTGTGGTGAAGGGCGATGGCGGTGAGATCGAGATCAACCCCGATTCGGCCAGCCATCTGTACGGCACCACCGCAGGCATAAGCTGGGACGAAGGGTGGCCCGCCCTCTCCGCCCAGCGCCACGTCAAACCCGCCACGCTGGAACCCGAGCATCTGAAAGCCGTGTGGCGCGGCGACATCGTCGACAGCTACCCGCAACTGGCGCTGATTGCCACCATGGCGTTGGCGTTGCGCGGGCTCGGCCACCCACGTGAGCAAGCCTTCGAATTGGCCCAGCAGTACTGGGATGCACGGGATAAATCGATTTAATCGATCATTCACCTCCGGTCTTTGCGCTTTTAGTTCGAACTCATCCCTTTAGACTGGGCTCCAACGCTTATTAGCCAAGGAGCCAGTCATGGGTTTGCTGATTGAAGGACACTGGAAAGACCAGTGGTATGAAAGTAGCGCAGACGGCGCCTTCCAACGGGAACAGGCACAACGCCGCCACTGGGTGACCGCCGACGGCCGGCCTGGCCCGAGCGGTGAAGGCGGCTTCAAGGCCGAAGCCGGCCGCTACCATCTCTACGTGTCCCTCGCCTGCCCCTGGGCCCACCGTACCCTGATCCTGCGCAAGCTCAAGGAACTCGAAAGCCTGATCGACGTGTCCGTGGTCAGCTGGTTGATGCTCGAAAACGGCTGGACCTTCGACAAGGACCACGGCTCCACCGGCGACAGGCTCGACGACCTTACCTTCATGCACCAGCGCTACACCGCCGATACCGCCGACTACACCGGGCGCGTGACCGTGCCGGTGCTATGGGACAAACAGCTCAAGCGCATCGTGAGCAACGAATCGGCGGAGATCATCCGCATGTTCAACAGCGCGTTCAACGGGCTGACCGGCAACACCCTGGATCTCTACCCTGAGCCACTGCGGGCGACCATCGACACACTGAACGAGCGCATCTACCCCGCCGTGAACAACGGCGTGTACCGCGCAGGCTTCGCCACGTCGCAGCAAGCCTACGACAGTGCGTTTGATGACGTGTTTGCCGAACTCGATCATCTGGAACAGCATTTGGGCACGCACCGTTACTTGGCCGGCGAATACCTGACCGAAGCTGACGTGCGGCTGTTTACCACGCTGATTCGCTTTGATGCGGTGTATTACAGCCACTTCAAATGCAATTTGCGCAGGATTGCGGATTATCCGAACCTGTCGAATTGGCTAAGGGAGATGTACCAGTGGCCGGGCGTGGCCGAGACGGTGGATTTCGAGCATATCAAGGGGCATTACTATGCCAGCCACCGGACGATCAACCCGACGGGGATTGTGCCGAAGGGGCCGTTGCAGGGGTTTGATGTTGAGCATGATCGGGAGCGGTTGACGGGCAACGGTGTCTACGACGCCGGAGCATTGTAGTGAGCGGGCTCGCCCCGCGCTGGGCTGGGCTGCGAAGCAGTCCCAAACCAGGCGGCTCGGTTTATCTGGAACTCGGCGGTGTCTTGATTGGGGCTGCTTCGCAGCCCAGCGCGGGGCAAGCCCGCTCACTACAGGATTGTTAAACCTGAGCCTGGGCCCCTTCGAACCACTTCAGCTTCTCACGCAACACCACCACCTCGCCCACGATCACCAGTGTCGGCGCATGCACTTCATGCTCCGCCACCATGCGTGGCAAATCGGCCAGGGTGCCAGTGAACACGCGCTGGTTCGACGTGGTGCCCTGCTGGATCAACGCCGCCGGGGTATCCGCCGCGCGCCCATGCTTGATCAACTGTTCGCAGATGATCGGCAAGCCAATCAAGCCCATGTAGAACACCAAGGTCTGCGATGGCCCCACCAGGTCAGTCCAGGGCAGGTCCGAAGTCCCGTTCTTCAAATGCCCGGTGATAAAGCGCACCGACTGGGCATAGTCGCGGTGAGTCAGCGGAATCCCGGCGTACGCCGCGCAACCGCTGGCGGCGGTGATGCCCGGTACCACTTGGAACGGGATGCCATGGGCCGCCAGCTCTTCGATTTCCTCACCACCGCGCCCAAAGATGAACGGGTCGCCGCCCTTGAGGCGTAGCACCCGTTTGCCTTGCTTGGCCAGGTCCACCAATTGCTGGTTGATCTGGTCCTGCGGCACGGCATGTTCGGCGCGACGCTTGCCGACATACACCCGCTCGGCGTCGCGACGGCACAGCTCGAGAATCGCAGGCGCCACCAGACGGTCGTACAACACCACATCAGCTTGTTGCATCAGGCGCAGCGCACGAAAGGTCAGCAGGTCGGGGTCACCGGGGCCAGCGCCCACCAGGTAGACTTCACCCGGCGCGTGGGGCGGTGCGCCGTTGACCTTTTCGATCAACAGACGCTCGGCTTCATCGCCCTGCCCGGCCAACTGGCGGTCGGCAATCGGGCCTTGGAACACCTCTTCCCAAAAGGCGCGACGCTGCTGCACATCCGGGTACAAACCTTTTACCTGGGCACGAAAACGCGCCGCCAACCCGGCCAGTTGGCCATAAGTGGAAGGAATCCAGGTTTCCAGCTTGGCGCGGATCAGGCGCGCCAGCACCGGCGCATCGCCACCACTGGACACCGCGATGACCAAGGGCGAGCGGTCGACAATCGCCGGAAAGATCACGCTGCACAGGGCCGGCGCATCCACCACATTGACCGGCACGCAACGGCGCTTGGCATCGCTGGAGACTTGCGCGTTCAACGGCTCGTCATCGGTTGCGGCGATGATCAGGGTGCAACCGTCGAGGTCGGCCTCCTGATAACCGCGCAGAATCAGTTCCCCGCCACTGCCCCGCACCAATTCACGCAGTTGGTCTTCGATCTGGGGGGCAACCACCCGCAGCACGGCGCCGGCATCGGCCAGCAGCCGGGATTTGCGCAAGGCAATCTCCCCGCCACCAACGACCAGCACGCGACTGCCGCGCAGGTTATGAAACAGCGGCAGAAATTCCATTTAGCGGATGACCTCAACGCCCGCCATGTAAGGCTTGAGCACGTCAGGTACGCGGATCGAACCGTCGGCCTGCTGGTAGTTTTCCAGCACGGCTACCAGGGTGCGGCCGACGGCCAGGCCGGAACCGTTGAGGGTATGGACCAGCTCCGGCTTGCCGGTTTCCGGGTTACGGAAGCGCGCCTGCATGCGTCGGGCCTGGAAATCACCGCAGTTGGAGCACGACGAAATCTCGCGGTATTTGTCCTGGCTAGGCACCCACACTTCCAGGTCGTAGGTCTTCACGGCGCTGAAACCCATGTCGCCGGTGCACAGCGCCAGCACGCGGTAGGGCAGCTCCAGCAGTTGCAGGACGCGCTCGGCGTTGGCGGTCATGCCTTCGAGGGCTTCCATCGACGTGGAAGGCTCGACCACCTGGACCATCTCGACCTTGTCGAACTGGTGCTGGCGGATCATGCCGCGGGTGTCACGTCCGGATGCGCCCGCTTCGCTACGGAAGCACGGGCTGTGGGCCACGAACTTCAGCGGCAGTTGCTTGGCGTCGAGGATTTCGCCGGCCACGATGTTGGTCAGCGACACTTCAGCGGTCGGAATCAGGTAGAAATCGGCCTCGCCTTCACGGGTGATCTTGAACAGCTCTTCCTCGAACTTCGGCAACTGGCCGGTGCCCTGCAGGGCCGGCGCCTGTACCAGGTAAGGCGTATAGGCCTCTTCGTAACCGTGTTCGCCGGTGTGCAGGTTGATCATGAACTGCGCCAGCGCACGGTGCATGCGCGCGATCGGGCCGCGCAGCAAGGCAAAGCGCGCGCCGGACATTTTGGCGGCGGTTTCAAAATCCAGGCCGCCGCTCAATTCGCCCAGGGCGACGTGGTCCTTGACCTCGAAATCGAAGGCTTTGGGCGTGCCCCAGCGGCGCACTTCGACGTTGCCGTCTTCGTCTTCGCCAATCGGCACGGATTCGTGGGGCAGGTTGGGAATGCCCAGCAGGATCGAATCCAGTTCGGTTTGAATGCCTTCCAGCTCGATTTTGCCCGCAGACAGCTCGGTGCCCATGCGCTCGACATCCGCCATCAACGGCGCGATATCTTCGCCGCGCTGTTTGGCCTGACCGATGGATTTGGAACGCGCATTACGCTCAGCCTGCAGTGCTTCGGTGCGGGTCTGGACGGTCTTGCGCTGTTCTTCCAGCGCTTCGATGCGCGCAACATCCAAGGCGAAGCCACGGGATGCCAGGCGGTCCGCTACGTCCTGAAGGTTGCTACGTAACAGTTTGGAATCGAGCATGTCGGTCTCTCGTTTATCAAAGTTTGGTCAAGGACAGGCCGGCCCAGGTGGCGAGCAGCCCGCCGAATACACTGATGGCCGCATAGCCAATCGCCAGCGGCACTTGCCCGCTTTCCAGCAGGCGCACGGTATCCAGTGAAAAGGATGAAAAGGTCGTCAGGCCGCCTAGAAAGCCAACCATCAATCCGGCGCGCACCTCGATAGGCACTTCCGGGCGCAACAAAAACAGGCCGTATAACACGCCGATCAACAGGCAGCCCACGATATTAACGGCCAGCGTGGCCGTATAGAAGTGTTTAGGCCAATTGGCGTTGATCCAATTACCTGTTGCAAAGCGCAGCAGTGTACCCGCGATACCACCTGCCGAGACCGCGACAACCAAGGGAATCATGATTTTCTCCGCTGTTTGGGACTTAAACGGTCAAGGCTGGCCAGGTGATTGAGCTTTTCACCGATCTTCAACTCCAGGCCTCGGGGCACCGGCTGATAAAGCGCCAGCGGCTCAAGCTCATCGGGGAAGTAATCTTCGCCGGCGGCATAGGCATCCGGCTCGTCGTGGGCATACCGGTATTCATCGCCGTAGCCCAGTTGCTTCATCAGCTTGGTCGGGGCGTTGCGCAAGTGCAGCGGCACTTCGAGGGAGCCGTATTCGGCGGCGGCGCGCAGTGCGGACTTGAAGCCCATATACACCGCGTTGCTCTTGGGCGCGCAGGCCAGGTAAGTGATGGCCTGGGCCACCGCCAACTCGCCTTCCGGGCTGCCCAGGCGTTCCTGCACGTCCCAGGCCGCCAGGCACAGGCTCAGCGCGCGCGGGTCGGCGTTGCCGATGTCTTCGCTGGCCATGCGCACCACGCGGCGCGCCAGGTACAGCGGGTCGCAACCGCCGTCGATCATCCGCGCGAACCAGTAGAGCGCACCGTCCGGGTTGGAGCCGCGTACGGATTTGTGCAGCGCCGAAATCTGGTCGTAGAACGCTTCGCCGCCCTTGTCGAAGCGCCGACGCGTGTCGCCGAGCAGGCTTTGCAACAGGTCGACACCGATCTCGCTGCCGTCTTCGGCCAGGTCGGAGGCGTTTTCCAACAGGTTGAGAAAGCGCCGGCCATCGCCATCGGCGGCGGTAAGCAGGATCTTGAAGCCTTCCTCGCTCACGCTCAGTTGGCGCTTGCCCAGGCCTTTGTCTTCACTCAACGCGCGCTGCAACAGCTTTTGCATTGCCGCTTCGTCCAGGCTTTTGAGCACATAGACCCGCGCTCGCGAGAGCAAGGCATTGTTCAGTTCAAACGAGGGGTTCTCGGTGGTGGCCCCAATAAAAATCAGGGTGCCGTCTTCCACATAGGGCAGGAATGCATCCTGCTGCGACTTGTTGAAACGATGCACTTCATCGACAAACAGGATGGTGCGCTTGCCGTATTGGCCGGCCTGCTGCTTGGCCACTTCCACCGCCTGGCGGATCTCCTTGACCCCGGCCAGAACCGCCGAGACCGTTTCGAAGTGTGCATCCGAGACCTTCGCCAGCAGGCGTGCCAGGGTGGTTTTACCCACGCCCGGCGGCCCCCAGAAAATCATCGAATGCAGCGCGCCCTGCTCCAGGGCTTCGCGCAGGGGTTTGCCGCGAGCGAGCAGGTGTTCCTGACCGACATACTCATCCAGGTTGGTCGAGCGCAAGCGCGCGGCCAGGGGCTGGGCAATCGGATCACTTCGAAACAGGTCCATGGGCAGCGTCTGAAACCTCTGGCGGATTTATTCCTGGATCACGTCGGCACCCTTGGGGATGTCGAACTTGAACTTGGACGCGGGCACCGGCTGGTTGGCCTTGACCCCGGAAAACAGGATATCGGTGCGTTGGCCGACGCTGTCGACCAAGCGCATGTTATTGATCACGCCATTGCCGAACGACAGCGACAGCGTGTCGAACAGCGTGTCCTTGGATTTGGGCTTGAGCGTGAACTCGATCACGTTGCTGGTTTGCTTTGAGGTGATGTCAAAGCTGTCATTGATCTTCGACACATCCCCCGAAAGCAGCAGCGCCGGCGTCTGGTTCAGGCGCGGGTCGAGTTTCTTGATGGTCGCCTGCTCCAGGTCAGGGTCCCACAGGGTGACTTTCTGGCCATCGGAAACGATGGTTTGCTCAGCCTTGCCTTCGGTATGCCAGTAGAACAGGCCAGGACGCTGCACGGCCATTTCGCCGGCCGTTTCCTGCAACTGGGTGCCACCGGCGTCCAGGGTCAACTGGGAAAAGCGCGCGGTCAGGGTCTGGGATTTGTCCAGCAGGTTTTTCAGGCTGGCCACGGAAGCCGGGTCAGCGTGAGCCGAAACCGCGCTCAGGGCCAGTGCCGGCAACAACAGCATGCGGATAAGACGCATGGGAGTCCTCATTGAGTTGTCAGGACGCGCCGCGTGTTGCCACGCGACGCGGGATCAGTCGCGCATCTGCCCGGGGGCGATGACTTCACGCGAGCCATTGGTGTTCATGGCAGTCACGACGCCGGCGTTTTCCATGGATTCGATCATGCGGGCGGCGCGGTTGTAGCCGATCTTAAGCTTGCGTTGCACCGCGGAAATCGACGCGCGGCGGCTTTCCAGTACAAAGGCCACGGCTTCGTCGTACAGCGCGTCGGTTTCGGCATCATCGTCGCCACCGCCGCTGCCGCCGTCGAAGCCGCTGCCGGCCTCTTCAACACCGGCGAGGATGTCGTCGTTGTATTCCGGAGCGCCGCGCAGCTTCCAGGCTTCCACGACGCGGTGTACTTCATCGTCGGAAACAAACGCGCCGTGGACACGAATTGGCAGGCTGGTGCCCGGCGGCATGTAGAGCATGTCACCGTGGCCGAGCAGTTGTTCGGCGCCGCCCTGGTCGATGATGGTCCGCGAGTCGATCTTGCTCGACACCTGGAACGCCATGCGCGTCGGGATGTTCGCCTTGATCAGGCCGGTGATCACGTCCACCGACGGACGCTGGGTCGCGAGGATCAGGTGGATACCGGCGGCACGGGCTTTCTGGGCGATACGCGCGATGAGCTCTTCGACCTTCTTGCCGACGATCATCATCATGTCGGCAAACTCGTCGACCACCACCACGATGGTCGGCAGCTTGGTCAGCAAGGGCGCTTCGTCGTGGATGCTTTCGCGCTTGTACAGCGGGTCGGTCAGCGGCGTACCGGCGTCCTGGGCTTCCTTGACCTTGGCATTGAAGCCCGACAGGTTACGCACGCCCATCTTGGCCATCAGCTTGTAGCGGCGTTCCATCTCGGCAACGCTCCAGCGCAGGGCGTTGGCGGCGTCCTTCATGTCAGTGACCACCGGGCACAGCAAGTGCGGGATGCCTTCGTAGATCGACAATTCCAGCATCTTCGGGTCGATCATGATCAACTTGGCGTCTTCGGGGCCGGACTTGAACAGGATCGACAGGATCATCGCGTTCACGCCCACCGACTTACCGGAACCGGTGGTACCGGCCACCAGCAAGTGCGGCATTTTCGCCAGGTCGGTGATCACCGGCTTGCCGCCGATGTCGTGGCCCAGGGCCAGGGTGACCGGCGATTTGAAGTTGTCGTATTCCGGCGTGGACAGCACTTCGGAGAAACGCACGATCTGCCGGTCTTCGTTGGGAATCTCGATGCCCACGGTGGTCTTGCCGGGGATCACTTCCACCACGCGCACGCTGGTCACGGCCAGGGAACGGGCCAAGTCCTTGGCCAGGTTGGAAATACGGCTGACCTTGACGCCCGCGGCCGGCTGGATCTCGTAGCGGGTAATCACCGGGCCGGGGTGGATCGAGTCCACCGACACTTCAACGCCGAATTCCTTGAGCTTGATTTCCAACAGGTGGCCGACGGCCGCCAGGGACTCCGGGGAATAGTTGAGTTGTTTCTTTTCGGCCGGGTCGAGGATCGAGATCGGCGGCAAGGTGCCTTCGACGGCGCTGTCGATGAACAACGGCGCCTGTTTCTCTTTCTGCACGCGATGGCTCGGCTCGGGCGCTTTTGGAGGTGCCGGGGCGATCACCGGTGGCACTTGCTTCTCGCGGTCCGACATGTGCTTGCTCAGCGCCTGCTCGCGTTCGATCAGACGTTCCTTGACCTTGGCCTGCTCGCGCCGGTCCGGGGTGGTCGGGGCGACCACTTCGTTGACACGTGTGTCCACCTCGCGCAACTGGGCGACCATGCGCTTGCGCTCGACACGAGCGGCCCACCAGCGGTTGGCGGCGCCCTGAAACAGCTCCAGCAGGTCGAGGGTGATCTTGCCGGTCACATCCATCACCTTGAACCACGACAGGTCGGTGAACACGGTGAGGCCGAACAGGAACAGCGCGATGAACATCAAGGTGCTGCCCTGGATATTCAGGGTCCTGCGCGCCAGGTCGCCGAGGCTTTCACCTAGCGCACCGCCCGCACCCGCCGGCAAGCCGGTGGGTGCATGGAAATGGATATGCGCCAGGGCCGCGCCGGACAATACCAGGAACACCAGGCCAATCAGGCGCCAGGAGAACAGCCAGCCACTCCACTGCCACGGCTCGTGACGCTGGCGGAAGATCTGCCAGGTCTTGATGGCCAGCAGCAACGGGAAGATGTAGGCGAAATAACCCAGCACCATGAACAGGATATCGGCGCTGTAGGAGCCCACCGGCCCGCCGAAGTTCTGCACATCATCGATCTTGCTGTTGTGGCTCCAGCCAGGATCGTCCTTGCCATAGGTGAGCAAGGCCATCATCAGGAACAGGCACAGAGCGCCAATGGCGATCAGCGCGCCTTCCTTGAGGCGATAATGCAGGTGCTGGCGCCAGGCTGGCACCACGGCTGCTTTAGGTACTGCGGCGGATTTCTTCAAAACGGGTCTTTTCCTGCGCCTTTAGCGCGTCCATCTGTTGAATGACTGTAAATACTGCCCAATCCGAGCAGCTGAAAAATGAAGGAGCGTCGTTGCATCTACTTTTTAACATTGGGCGACGGCTGGTTGAAATGACGAAAGCGCCACAATGCCCGCATTGTACGGGTTTGTGCCGGCGATGCCACGCCCCTTGCCCTTCACCCGGCAGCCCAGCGAATCTGCGCACACGACAGGTTCAATTTGAGCATGCATTGTCTTTGCTGACAAAGGCTTATGAGCTGTTTTTATCAATCCGCTCCAGCTTGGCAAATGGCCTGCATGGAACAGACCCGATTACGACCACGTCCCCGGCACGGAGTTGCAGACACACCCGCTCACGCTAATACACGCCAATGGCGGATTCAGGCTGGCCCGATGGCGCCATGTCGACAATAATCAGCACTGCGCAGGTAGGTGTCATACCTGCCACTCCCCTCCCCTTCCGTAAGCCTGGATACCATGCTGACCTGGTTACAACGCGACTCCCTGACGTTCCCCCCGCTGGCCAAGGCCCTGCGCGAACCCAATGGCCTGCTTGCCGCCGGTGGCGACTTGTCGGCCGAGCGGCTGGTGCAAGCCTACCGCCATGGCTGCTTCCCTTGGTTCTCGGAGGGTCAGCCGATACTCTGGTGGTCGCCCGACCCGCGCACCGTCATATTCCCCGACGAACTGCATGTTTCCCGCAGCCTTGGCAAATTATTGCGCCAGCAGCGCTACCAGGTGACCTTCGACCAGGACTTCGCCGCCGTCATCCAGGCCTGCGCCGCGCCCCGCACCTATGCCGACGGCACCTGGATCACCGAGGGCATCCAGAGCGCCTACCTGGCCCTGCATCAGCGCGGCTACGCCCATTCGGTAGAGGTCTGGGACGACGGCGAGTTGGTGGGCGGCCTGTACGGCCTGGCGATGGGCCAATTGTTTTTCGGCGAATCCATGTTCAGCCGCGCCGACAACGCTTCTAAATTCGGCTTTGCCACGCTGACCCGTCAATTACAGGCCTGGGGCTTCGTACTGATCGACTGCCAGATGCCCAACGACCACCTGCACAGCCTGGGTGCCCGCGCCATCTCCCGCAGTGACTTCGCCGGCCTGCTGCGCGACCACCTGGACTTGCCCAACGCCGGACCGTGGGTTTCCTAGGCGACTTTCGCGCTCCTGGCTTACACTTATTTCAAAGCTTATCCCGAGGGTTGATCATGACCGAGTTGGCGCGCTTGAAGTTTTATGCCACTCAACCCCACTCTTGCAGCTATCTGCCGGACGAGCAGGCCACCACGCTGTTCCTCGACCCCAGCCAGCCTATGGACGTGCATGTGTACGCCGATCTGTCGGAAATGGGCTTTCGGCGCAGCGGCGATCATCTGTACCGGCCTCACTGCCAAAACTGTAATGCCTGCGTCCCGGCACGCATTCCCGTGGCGCAGTTTCTGCCGGACCGCAACCAGAAACGCATTCTCAAGCGCAACGCCGACCTGACGGTGACGTCGACCAAGCCGCGCTTCACCGAAGAGTGTTTCGACCTTTATCAGCGCTACATCGAGCAACGCCACGCCGACGGCGATATGTTCCCGCCCAGCCGCGACCAGTTTTCCACGTTCCTGGTGCGCGACCTGCCGTTCTCGCGCTTCTACGAGTTTCGCGCAGCGGGCCGACTGGTGGCCGTCGCCGTGACCGATCTGCTGCCTAACGGGCTGTCGGCGGTCTACACCTTCTACGAGCCCACCGAAGAACGCCGCAGCCTGGGACGCTTCGCCATCCTCTGGCAAATTGGCGAGGCCTTGCGCCTGGAACTGGAGGCGGTGTACCTGGGTTACTGGATCAAAAACTGCAAAAAAATGAATTACAAGACCCAATATCGGCCTATAGAACTGCTGATTAATCAAAGATGGGTCACGCTTAACTAGAACCCCTTGGCTTGAACACCCTTTTTCGGGCACAATGCACGCCGCTTTTGCCTGGCGCAGTTGCACCGGGCCATTCACTGGATACCGAGGGCTTTACTGCATGTCGAAAGAAGACAGCTTCGAAATGGAAGGCACTGTCGTCGACACCCTGCCCAACACCATGTTTCGTGTGGAGTTGGAAAATGGGCACGTCGTAACCGCGCATATCTCCGGCAAGATGCGCAAGAACTACATTCGTATTCTTACCGGCGACAAAGTGCGCGTCGAGCTGACGCCCTATGACTTGAGCAAAGGGCGCATCACTTACCGCGCTCGCTAAGCAAGTCAATACAAAACGCCCGGTTATGCCGGGCGTTTTTGTGTGTGTGCTATTCAACAGTCTCCATATAACTCTGCTGGAGCCAGGACGCAGGAAAAATCTGTAGTGAGCGGGCTTGTCGAATCGTCGCACCGCCCGCGCTGGGCTGCGAAGCAGCCCCAATAAATACACCGCGTAGTTTCAGGTAAATACCATTCGCCTGGTTTGGGGCCGCTTCGCAGCCCGGCGCGGGGCAAGCCCGCTCACTACAAAAAATGTGTAGATACCTATGGCTATCGCAGGCAAGCCAGCTCCCACATTTGATCTTCATTGTCTTGGCGATTGGATTTTAAGACAGCAAAAAGGCGCCTTTCGGCGCCTTTGTGTTATTGCAGCAATCGATCAGGCCATTTCAGCCGTGGTTTCGAAGTCGAAGGTCAGCTCGCCGTCCTTCAGGTCGATGTGCACCACGCCACCATGGTCGGACAGCTCGCCGAACAGGATCTCTTCGGCCAGCGGCCGCTTGATCTTGTCCTGGATCAGACGCGCCATCGGGCGTGCGCCCATTGCCGCATCGTAGCCGCCCTCGGCAATCCAGCTGCGCGCCGCTTCCGACACTTCCAACTGCACGCGCTTGTCTTCCAATTGCGCCTGAAGCTCGGTGAGGAACTTGTCCACCACGCTTTTGATGACCTCATGGCTGAGGCGACCAAACTGGATAATGGTGTCCAGACGGTTGCGGAACTCCGGCGTAAAGCTCTTCTTGATCACTTCCATCGCATCCGAAGAGTGATCCTGATGGCTGAAGCCGATCGAAGCCCGCGCAGCGGTTTCGGCACCGGCGTTGGTGGTCATGATCACGATCACGTTGCGGAAGTCCGCCTTGCGCCCGTTGTTGTCGGTCAGGGTACCGTGGTCCATCACCTGCAGCAGCAGGTTGAAGACTTCGGGGTGAGCCTTCTCGATTTCATCGAGCAGCAACACGCAATGCGGCTGCTTGGTGATCGCTTCGGTCAACAGGCCGCCCTGGTCGAAACCGACATAGCCCGGAGGCGCACCGATCAGGCGCGACACCGTGTGGCGCTCCATGTATTCGGACATGTCGAAACGGACCAGCTCAATGCCCATCGCCTTGGCCAACTGCCGAGCCGCTTCGGTCTTGCCGACGCCGGTCGGGCCGGCGAACAGGAACGAACCCACCGGCTTGTCCGGCGACTTGAGGCCCGCGCGCGACAGCTTGATCGCAGTGGACAGCGCATCGATGGCCGCATCCTGGCCGAACACGGTCAGTTTGAGGTCGCGCTCAAGGTTACGCAGCAGCTCCTTATCGGAACTGTTGACGTGTTTAGGCGGAATACGCGCGATTTTCGCCACAATGTCCTCGACCTGAGGAACATCGATGCGCTTCACACGCTTCTCGACCGGCTGCAGGCGCTGGTAGGCACCCGCCTCGTCGATCACGTCGATCGCCTTGTCCGGCATGTGCCGGTCATTGATATAGCGCGACGCCAGCTCAGCCGCCGCACGCAGGGCTTCATCGGTGTATTCGATGCCATGGTGCGCCTCGAAACGCCCTTTGAGCCCGCGCAGGATGCCGATGGTGTCTTCGACCGAAGGCTCGGACACGTCGACCTTCTGGAAACGACGCGCCAAGGCACGGTCTTTCTCGAAGATGCCGCGGAATTCCTGGAACGTGGTCGAACCAATGCAGCGGATATCACCCGACGACAACAATGGCTTGAGCAGGTTGGACGCGTCCATCACCCCACCGGATGCCGCGCCGGCACCAATGATGGTGTGGATTTCGTCGATGAACAGGATCGCCTGCGGGCGTTTTTTCAGCTCGCCGAGCAGCGCCTTGAAGCGCTTCTCGAAATCGCCACGGTACTTGGTCCCGGCAAGCAAGGCGCCCAGGTCAAGGGAGTAGACGACGCTGTTGGCCAACAGGTCCGGTACCTGGTTATCCACGATGCGCTTGGCCAGGCCTTCGGCAATCGCGGTTTTACCCACGCCCGCTTCACCGACCAGCAACGGGTTGTTCTTGCGACGACGCGCGAGGATCTGCGCTACGCGCTCAACTTCCAGCTCGCGACCCACGAGCGGATCGATCCGCCCCTGGCGCGCCAGTTCATTGAGGTTGCTGGCATAGGCATCCAGTGGGTTGCTTGAAGAAGAAGACTCACCGCCCTCGTCGTCCTGCATTTCCTGTTCACCCTCGGAATGATCGCCGTGCCCAGGCACCTTGGAGATACCGTGGGCGATGTAGTTCACGACATCAATACGGGCAACGCTCTGCTGCTTAAGCAGGAACACTGCCTGGCTTTCCTGCTCGCTGAAGATCGCCACCAGCACATTGGCGCCTGTGACTTCGCGCTTGCCGGAGCTCTGCACGTGGAACACTGCACGCTGAAGCACGCGTTGAAAGCCCAGCGTCGGCTGGGTTTCACGGTCTTCATCGTGAACGGGAATAAGTGGCGTAGTGGAGTCGATAAATTCCTGCAGGTCATGCTTGAGCTTATCGAGATTGGCGCCGCACGCGCGTAGAACGGTGGCGGCAGCTTCGTTATCCAAAAGTGCCAGCAGCAGGTGCTCGACGGTCATGAATTCATGACGCTTCGAACGAGCCTCCTTGAAGGCAAGATTGAGGGTGACTTCGAGCTCGCGGTTTAACATAGCTTCACCTCATACCCAAGTGGTCGGCGTTAACCGTCCTTCTCGATTTCACAGAGTAGCGGATGCTGGCTTTCCCTGGCGTACTGGTTGACCTGCATGGCCTTTGTCTCGGCGATGTCGCGGGTAAACACTCCACATACTGCCCGTCCTTCTGTGTGAACGGCCAGCATTACCTTGGTCGCCAACTCGCGGTTCAGGTTAAAAAACACCTCGAGCACTTCGACCACGAAATCCATCGGTGTGTAGTCATCATTGAACAAAACCACCTTGTACATCGGCGGCGCCTGTAGAGCAGGCTTGGCCTCCTGGACAGCAATGCCTGCAGAACCGTGGTCATCATGTTCCTGATCCGGTCGATCCTGATTGAATGTTAGTCGAATCTGGCTGTTTGCATGCATGGAAAGAAAGGTTCGTCAGTGGTTCAATTACAGTGGTGGGGGCGACCTGTCAGAATTTCAACTCTGACCGGCCGGTCGCCTTGACTATCGGCGAAACGGTGTTACAACCAATAGAACCCACAGTGGGTAAAAAAGGTCCGCGCAGTCAACCTTATTTATTCGGGTTAGGACGGATAAACTGGATGATACTCCAGTGATGGAGTCTGGTGCAGAGGGATATGGGTATGCCAATCGGTAAGGTCAAGTGGTTCAACAATGCCAAGGGGTTCGGTTTCATTATTGAAGACGGTAAGGATGAAGACCTGTTTGCGCACTATTCTGCGATTCAAATGGACGGATACAAGACGTTGAAGGCTGGCCAGGCCGTTAACTTCGATATCATCCAAGGACCGAAAGGGCTGCATGCCGTGAGCATCTCCGCCGCCATGGCTACCGTGCCTGCAGAAACAGCGTCAACAGCCGCTCTCAAAGAAAAGAAACACACGGCGCCAAGCGCGTAGATTGCCCTAAAAAAACCGGTCAGCTCAACCCATGAGATGACCGGTTTTTTTGTGCGCATTCCTTTTACATATGCGAAATCAACGCATCCCCAAAGCCCGACGACGACACCAGCGTCGCACCGTCCATCAGACGCTCGAAGTCATAGGTCACGGTCTTCGCTGAAATGGCGCCATTGGTGCCCTTGATAATCAAATCCGCCGCCTCGACCCAACCCATGTGACGCAGCATCATCTCCGCCGACAGGATCAACGAACCCGGATTGACCTGATCCTTGCCCGCATATTTAGGCGCAGTGCCATGGGTCGCCTCGAACATCGCCACGGTGTCGGACAGGTTGGCACCCGGCGCGATACCGATGCCGCCCACCTCCGCCGCCAGCGCATCGGACAGGTAGTCGCCGTTCAGGTTGAGGGTCGCGATCACGTCATATTCGGCCGGACGCAGCAGGATCTGCTGGAGCATGGCGTCGGCAATGGCGTCCTTGACCACCACATTCTTGCCGGTCCTGGGATTCTTGAACTGCATCCACGGGCCACCGTCGAGCAGCGTGGCGCCGAACTCTTCGGCCGCCACTTCGTAGGCCCATTCCTTGAAGGCCCCTTCGGTGAACTTCATGATGTTGCCTTTGTGCACGATGGTCAGCGACTCACGGTCGTTATCCACCACGTATTGCAGGGCCTTGCGCGCCAGGCGCTTGGTGCCCTCCTTGGAGACCGGCTTCACGCCAATCCCGCAATCCTGGTCGAAACGAATCTTGGTGACGCCCATTTCTTCCTTCAGGAACTTGATCACCTTGATCGCCTCGGGCGAGCCGGCCTTCCACTCGATCCCGGCGTAGATGTCCTCGGAGTTCTCGCGGAAGATGGTCATGTCCACATCGCCAGGTTTCTTGACCGGGCTGGGCACGCCTTCAAACCAGCGCACCGGGCGCAGGCAGACATAAAGGTCGAGTTGCTGGCGCAGGGCCACGTTCAGCGAGCGGATACCGCCGCCGACGGGCGTGGTCAGCGGGCCCTTGATGGACACCACGTAATCCTTGACCGCATCCAGGGTTTCCTGAGGTAGCCAGGTATCCTGGTCGTAGACTTGAGTCGCTTTTTCGCCGGCGTAAACCTCCATCCACGAGATTTTTCGCTTGCCGCCGTAGGCTTTTTCAACAGCAGCGTCGACCACCTTGATCATCACCGGGCTGATGTCGACGCCGATACCGTCACCTTCGATGTAAGGGATGATCGGTTGGTCAGGAACATTGAGAGAATGGTCTGCATTGACGGTGATTTTGTCGCCGACTGCCGGAACCTGAATCTTCTTGTATCCCATGCTGAACTCCATCTATGGATTGAACATCTGGCTGCGTCCGAGCCTACTCCAGATAAATGGCGACTGAAACCTCACGCCATGCTCATTTGCCTCGAAAACAGCATAATTTGTCGCCTACAAGCCTGAAAGCAAAGGGAAAAGCGCCAATCTTGAGCACATCGTGCGACTTTAGGCGCAACCCGGTACCTGCGACCTTTAGACCAATGGACGACACACCTTTTGTATGAAGGCTCGGCGTAAGCATAGCGACCTATGTATAATGCCGCCGCTGACCAAAGAGTCACGACCGCCGACCGCTCTGGAACAGACGCCTTCGGCTCGCAAAGCAGGACTATTACAATAGTCCACCCGCTTGACGCTCGACTGATGCAACCCAACATCACCGCGAAGAAACCTCGACATTTCGCTCATGGATGACTTTGAACGAACGCGCTCCACCCGGCGCATCTCGAGTTTCTGCGCACGCTTTCAGCAAAGAAGAGAGTTAATCCGAATATGCCCACCCGCTCGAAGATCATCTATACCTTCACCGACGAAGCCCCGGCCCTCGCCACCTATTCACTGCTGCCTATCGTAGAGGCCTTCACCGCTTCCGCTGATATTGCCGTGGAAACCCGCGACATCTCCCTCGCCGCGCGCATCCTCGCAAGCTTCCCCGAGCAATTGGGCGCCAAGGCCATCCCGGACCACCTCGCCGAACTGGGCGACCTGGCCGTTACGCCTGAAGCCAACATCATCAAGCTGCCTAACATCAGCGCCTCGACTCCGCAGCTGCAAGCCGCGATCAAGGAACTGCAGGCCCAGGGCTACGCCCTGCCGGACTACCCGGAAACCGTAACCACCGACGCGGAAAAAGAAACCCGTGCCCGTTACGACAAGGTCAAGGGCAGCGCCGTGAACCCGGTCCTGCGCGAAGGCAACTCTGACCGTCGCGCACCGCTGTCGGTCAAGAACTACGCGCGCAAGCACCCACACAAGATGGGCGCCTGGGCTGCCGACTCCAAGTCGCACATTGCCCACATGGACAATGGCGATTTCTACGGCAGCGAAAAAGCCGTGCAGATCGAAGCCGCCGATGCTGTCAAAATCGAGCTGATCGCCAAGGACGGCACCGCCACCGTCCTGAAGGAAAAGACCTCGGTACAGGCCGGTGAAATCATCGACACCGCCGTGCTGAGCAAGAAAGCCCTGCGCAGCTTCATCGCCGCCGAGATCGAAGACGCCAAGAAGCAAGGCGTGCTGCTGTCGGTTCACTTGAAAGCCACCATGATGAAGGTCTCCGACCCGATCATGTTCGGCCAGATCGTTGCCGAGTTCTATAAAGACGCCCTGACCAAGCACGCCGCCGTGCTCGAGCAGATCGGCTTTAACCTGAACAACGGCATCGGCGACCTGTACGCCCGCATCAAGGCGTTGCCGGCTGATCAGCAAGCGCAGATCGAAGCCGACATCCAGGCCGTCTACGCCGCTCGTCCGTCCCTGGCGATGGTCAACTCCGACAAAGGCATCACCAACCTGCACGTGCCGAGCGACGTCATCGTCGACGCCTCGATGCCAGCCATGATCCGTGACTCCGGCAAGATGTGGGGCACCGACGGCCAGTTGCACGACACCAAGGCCGTGATCCCGGATCGCTGCTACGCCACCATCTACCAGGCGGTCATCGAAGACTGCAAGGCCAATGGCGCGTTCGACCCGACCACCATGGGCAGCGTGCCAAACGTCGGCCTGATGGCGAAGAAAGCCGAAGAGTACGGCTCCCACGACAAGACCTTCCAGATCAAGGCTGACGGCGTGGTCCGCGTCACCGACAGCAAGGGCAACCTGCTGATGGAACAGAACGTCGAAGCCGGCGACATCTTCCGCATGTGCCAGACCAAAGACGCGCCGATCCAGGACTGGGTCAAGCTGGCCGTCAACCGCGCCCGCGCCAGCGGCACCCCGGCCATCTTCTGGCTGGACCCCAAGCGTGCGCACGACGGCGTCGTGGTCGAGAAAGTTCAGGCTTACCTCAAAGACCACAACACCGAAGGCCTGGACATCCGCATCATGTCGCCGGTCGAGGCGATGAAGTTCACCCTGGAGCGCACCCGCAAGGGCCTGGACACCATTTCGGTGACCGGCAACGTGCTGCGCGACTACCTGACCGACCTGTTCCCGATCATGGAACTGGGCACCAGCGCCAAGATGCTGTCGATCGTGCCGCTGATGAACGGCGGTGGCCTGTTCGAAACCGGCGCCGGCGGCTCGGCTCCGAAACACGTGCAGCAACTGGTGGAAGAGAACTTCCTGCGCTGGGATTCCCTGGGCGAGTTCCTGGCCCTGGCCGCGTCCCTTGAGCATTTGGGTGTGACGTACAACAACCCGAAAGCCCTGGTACTGTCCAAGACCCTGGACCAGGCCACCGGCCAGTTCCTCGACAACAACAAGTCGCCATCGCGTAAAGTCGGCAACATCGACAACCGCGGCAGCCACTTCTACCTGGCGCTGTACTGGGCACAAGCCCTGGCCGCCCAGACCGAAGACACCGCACTGCAAGCGCAGTTCGGCGAACTGGCCAAGACCCTGGCCGATAACGAGGCGACCATCGTTGCCGAGCTCAACGCGGTACAGGGCAAGCCAGTGGACATCGGCGGCTACTACGCGCCGAACCCTGAGCTGACCAGCCAGGCCATGCGTCCGAGCAACACCCTCAATGCGGCGATTGCCAAGTTGAAGTAAGGTTGTAACGATGCAAAGAAGCCCCGGCCCTGTGCCGGGGTTTCTGTTTGTGCCTACCACCCATGCAATTGAAGAAACCCAATCGAACGTGGGAGTTGGCTTGCCTGCGATAGGCACAGGTATCTACACATCTTTGTAGTGAGCGGGCTTGTCCCGCGCTGGGCTGCGAAGCGGCCCCAAACCAGGCGACTTATATTTATCTGGAACTCGGCGGCGTTTTTATTGGGGCGGCTTCGCCACCCAGCGCGGGACAAGCCCGCTCACTACAGATGCCCACATGCCCTCAGAAAAGATATGTAGATACCCATAGCTGCGATAGCGGTCTACCAGAAAGCTATTCAGCAACTGACCCACCGCTATCGCAGGCAAGCCAGCTCCCACATTGAATGCAATTTCTAACCAAGATCACGTCGCATCCAGAATCGAGGCACCCATGACCTGGCAACCCCACATCACTGTCGCCACCCTCGTCGAAGACAACGGCCGCTTCCTGATGGTCGAAGAACTCAAGGGCGGCCGCGCGGTGCTCAACCAGCCGGCCGGCCACCTTGACCCGGACGAAACCCTCACCGAAGCCGCCGTGCGCGAAACGCTTGAGGAAACCGGTTGGGACGTCGAGCCCACCGGCATCGTCGGCATCTACCTGTACACCGCCCCAAGCAATGGCGTGACCTATCAACGCGTCTGCTTTATCGCCAAGGCGCTGAAACACCACCCCGACTATCAACTCGACGAAGGCATCCTGCGCGCCCGCTGGCTGACCCGTGACGAGCTGATGGCCTTGCGCGACGACTGGCGCAGCGAGCTGATCATCCGCTGTATCGATGATTATCTGGCCGGCCACAGCCACAGTCTCGAATTGATCCGCCCTTCTCTTTAGCCTTGAAGGCTGGAGCCTGATAGAATCGCGTCCTTTTTCAAGACACCCGTTGAAACCCTATGCGTGATCCAGCCCCTTCTGACACACAAAAGAAGCGCGTCATCGTCGGCATGTCCGGCGGCGTGGATTCTTCCGTTTCCGCCGTTCTGCTCATGGAGCAGGGCTATGAGGTGGAAGGCCTGTTCATGAAGAACTGGGAAGAAGACGATGGAACGGAATATTGCACCGCCATGGACGACCTGGCGGATGCCCAGGCCGTGTGTGACAAGATCGGTATCAAGCTGCACACCGCCAACTTCGCCGCCGAGTACTGGGACAATGTGTTCGAGCACTTCCTGGCCGAGTACAAGGCCGGCCGCACGCCGAACCCGGATATCCTGTGCAACCGCGAGATCAAGTTCAAGGCGTTCCTCGACTACGCCATGATGCTCGGTGCCGACCTGATTGCCACCGGCCACTACGTGCGCCGTCGCGATATCGATGGCCGCACCGAACTGCTCAAGGGGCTGGACCCGAACAAGGACCAAAGCTACTTCCTGCACGCCGTCGGCGCTGAACAGATCGCCAAGACCCTGTTTCCGGTGGGCGAGCTGGAAAAACCCGAAGTGCGCAGGATCGCCGAGCAACACGGCCTGGCCACCGCCAAGAAGAAGGATTCCACCGGCATCTGCTTTATCGGCGAGCGGCGTTTCAGCGACTTCCTCAAGCAGTACCTGCCGGCGCAACCGGGCGAGATCAAGACGACCGAAGGCGATGTCATCGGCCGCCACCACGGCCTGATGTACCACACCATCGGCCAGCGTCAGGGCCTGGGCATTGGCGGCTTGAAAGACGCAGGCGAAGAGCCGTGGTACGTGCTGGTCAAGGACCTGGAAAACAACGTGCTGGTCGTCGGCCAGGGTAACGAACACCCGCTGCTGTTCTCCGGCGCGCTGCTGGCTTCGGAGATCTACTGGGTCAACCCGATCGACCTGAGTACGCCACGTCGCCTGACCGCCAAGGTGCGTTATCGCCAGGGCGACCAAGCCTGCACTCTGGAAAAAACCGCCAGCGGCTACCGCGCCACCTTTGATGAGCCGCAACGCGCGGTCACCCCTGGCCAGTCCGTGGTGTTCTACGACGGTGAGATTTGCCTGGGCGGCGGCGTGATTGAAGTCGCGCAGGCCTGGGGCACCCCGGCATGAGCCCGACCCAGGAGCAGTTGACCGCACTCGGCGGGGTTTTCCTCGCCGCGGTACTGGTGGACAAAATCGCCAAGACCGGCCAGGTCACCGAGGCCGGCCTGACCTGCATGCTCGGCAGCCTGCTGATCCGCGACCCCAAGGACACCCTTGAGGTCTACGGTGGCGATGACCTGGCGCTGCGTGAAGGCTACCGCGCGCTGATCGGCGCCCTGGAGCGCGACCCCAGCACTTTGCAGCGCGAACCGTTGCGCTACGCCCTGTCGATGCTCGGCCTGGAGCGTCAACTGGCCAAGCGCGAAGACATGCTGGAAACCATCGGCAAGCGACTGCCGCAGATCCAGTCGCAGGTGGAGCACTTCGGCCCGGCTCATGAAAACGTGATCGCCGCCTGTGGCGCGCTTTACCAGGACACCTTGAGTACCTTGCGCCAGCGCATTCAGGTGCACGGCGACATGCGCAACCTGCAACAACCGAACAACGCCTCGAAAATCCGCGCGCTGCTGCTGGCGGGTATTCGTTCGGCGCGGTTGTGGCGCCAGTTGGGCGGGCATCGCTGGCAACTGGTGATCAGCCGGCGCAAATTGCTCAAAGAGCTTTACCCGTTGATGCGCAACGAATAAGTCGCACCCGCGGGCTTTTTTCAAGCCGTTACGCGTAATACGCCGGTCAGTTGGCAACGGACCGGCGGATTTTTTCATGTATGATACGCGCCCCATTTCGTTGCCCGACTGTCCGAGAACACCCCATGCAGCTCTCTTCGCTCACTGCGGTTTCCCCTGTTGACGGCCGCTACGCCGGCAAAACCCAGGCCCTGCGCCCTATTTTCAGCGAATACGGCCTGATCCGTGCTCGCGTGCTGGTTGAAGTGCGCTGGCTCCAGCGCCTGGCCGCTCACCCCGCTATCAGCGAAGTGCCGGCGTTTTCCGCCGAGGCCAACGCTGTCTTGAATACCCTGGCGGAAAACTTCTCCCTGGAGCACGCCGAGCGTGTGAAAGAGATCGAGCGCACCACCAACCACGACGTAAAAGCCATCGAATACCTGCTCAAGGAGCAGGCGGCCAAGCTGCCGGAACTGGCCCAGGTCAGCGAGTTCATCCACTTCGCCTGCACCAGCGAGGACATCAACAACCTGTCCCACGCCCTGATGCTGCGCGAAGGCCGCGATGACGTGATGCTGCCACTGATGCGCCAGACCGCCGACGCGATTCGCGAACTGGCCATCCGCTTCGCCGACGTGCCGATGTTGTCGCGCACCCACGGTCAGCCGGCGTCGCCGACCACTTTGGGCAAGGAACTGGCCAACGTGGTGTACCGCCTCGAGCGCCAGGTCGCTCAGGTCGCGGCTGTCCCGCTGCTGGGCAAGATCAACGGCGCCGTCGGCAACTACAACGCGCACCTGTCGGCCTACCCTGAGATCGACTGGGAAGCCAACGCCCGCGCCTTCATCGAAGACGAACTGGGCCTGGGCTTCAACCCGTACACCACGCAGATCGAACCGCACGACTACATTGCCGAACTGTTCGACGCCATTGCACGCTTCAACACCATCCTGATCGATTTTGACCGCGATATCTGGGGCTACATCTCCCTGGGCTATTTCAAGCAGCGCACCATTGCCGGTGAAATCGGTTCGTCGACCATGCCGCACAAGGTCAACCCGATCGACTTCGAAAACTCCGAAGGCAACCTCGGCATCGCCAACGCGCTGTTCCAGCATCTGGCCAGCAAGTTGCCGATCTCGCGCTGGCAGCGCGACCTGACCGACTCCACCGTACTGCGCAACCTCGGCGTGGGCTTTGCCCACAGCGTGATCGCGTACGAAGCCAGCCTCAAGGGCATCAGCAAGCTTGAGCTCAACGCGCAGAAGATCGCCGCTGACCTGGACGCCTGCTGGGAAGTCCTGGCCGAGCCGATCCAGACCGTGATGCGTCGCTACAACATCGAAAACCCCTACGAGAAGCTCAAAGAGTTGACGCGCGGCAAGGGCATTACCTCCCAAGCGCTGCAAACTTTCATCGACGGCCTGGACATGCCAGCCGCGGCCAAGGCCGAGCTGAAGCTGCTGACCCCGGCCAACTACATCGGCAACGCTGTCGAGCAAGCCAAGCGCATCTGATCCACGCAAGACCCTTGAGACGCCCGGCCGCGCCGGGCGTTTTTATTCCAGTCTTAAAAGTGCTTTTTTTCAATAGGTTACACATGAATCCTGATATCCCTCTTCAACTTCTGGGCGGCATCACGGCACGGGAATTCCTGCGCGATTACTGGCAGAAGAAACCCTTGCTGATCCGCCAGGCCATCCCTGACTTCGAAAGCCCGATCGACGCCGACGAACTGGCTGGCCTGGCGCTGGAAGAAGAAGTCGAATCGCGCCTGGTGATCGAACACGGCGAACGCCCATGGGAACTGCGTCGCGGCCCGTTCGCCGAAGACACCTTCAGCACCTTGCCCGAGCGCGAGTGGACCCTGCTGGTGCAGGCGGTCGACCAGTTCGTGCCGGAAGTCGCCGAGCTGCTGGAACAGTTCCGCTTCCTGCCGAGCTGGCGCATCGACGATGTGATGATCAGCTTCGCCGCGCCGGGTGGCAGCGTCGGTCCGCACTTCGATAACTACGATGTGTTCCTGCTGCAAGCCCAGGGCAAGCGCAACTGGAAGATCGGCCAGATGTGCAGCTCCGAGAGCCCATTGCTGCAGCACGCCGACCTGCGCATCCTCGCCGACTTCGAAGAAAGCGCCGAATGGGTGCTGGAACCGGGCGACATGCTCTACCTGCCGCCGCGCCTGGCGCATTTCGGCATCGCTGAAGATGACTGCATGACCTACTCGGTCGGGTTCCGCGCACCGAGCGCCGCTGAAGTGCTGACCCACTTCACCGACTTCCTCGCCCAATACCTGACCGACGAAGAACGCTACACCGACGCCGACGCCCAGCCGGTCAGCGACCCGCACCAGATCCAGAGCGACGCCCTCGACCGCCTCAAGAGCCTGCTGGCCGAGCACATGAGCGACGAGCGCATGCTGCTGACCTGGTTCGGCCAATTCATGACCGAGCCGCGCTACCCGGAAATGGTCGCCGGTGAAGAAGTGGCCGAAGAGGATTTCGTCAGCAGCCTGCAAGACGGTGCGATCCTGGTGCGCAACCCGAGCGCACGCATGGCCTGGTCGGAAGTGGACGACGACGTGCTGCTGTTCGCCAGCGGCCAGAGCCGTTACCTGCCGGGCAAGCTGCGCGAGTTGCTCAAACTGATCTGCGCCGCCGACGCCCTGCACGCCGACAACCTAGGCCCATGGCTGGCGGACGAAGACGGCCGCGACCTGCTGTGCGAACTGGTCAAGCAAGGAAGCCTGGGATTTGCCGATGAATAAGATTCACGTGAGTGTCGCGGATTGGCAAAAGGACATCGCCGAGATCAGGCGCATTCGTGAAGCGGTGTTTATCGCCGAACAATCGGTTCCACCCGAGCTGGAATGGGACGCGGACGACGCCGGTGCGATGCACTTTCTGGCGTTCGAGGGCGACTTCCCGATTGGCACCGCTCGGCTGCTGCCCAGTGGCGAGATCGGCCGCGTGTCGGTCCTCAAGGACTGGCGCGGGCTGAAGGTCGGCGACAAGCTGATGGAAACGGTGATCGGCGTCGCCGAGAAGCGCGGCCAGACTCGGCAGTTTCTGAGTGCCCAGGTGTATGCGGCGCCGTTCTATGAGCGGCTGGGTTTCAAGATCGTCAGCGACGAGTTTCTTGAAGTCGGGATTCCGCATGTGGACATGGTGCGCGGGGACTGATCCGAAACCGCGCTGTCTCGTTCGCGAGCAAGCCCGCTCCCACATTTGACCGCATTCCAAGGGATGTACTCGGTCAAATGTGGGAGCGGGCTTGCTCGCGAAGGCCATTTCAGCAACACCTCAAAATGCCCTGCCTGCCAGGGCATTTTGCCGTCTACGATTCAATTTGCGACCCCTCAGGCCGACAAACTGGCACTATCCAGCCAAATGACTCGCAGAGATCACGGACATGTCCCTACGCACCCTGCTCACCGCCCTCCTCCTGACCGTCAGCGTCTCGGCCGTGGCCGACACCGCAGTCGTCAACCTGAGCAACCGCACCAGCGCCGACCTGCTGCCCGTGGCGCAGAACTTCATCGGCAAGGACGGCACCGTCAGCGCCTATGGCAACCAGCTGATCGTTAACGCTGACCCCGCAAAAATCGAAGGCCTGCGCGCCTTGCTATCCCAGCTCGACACTCCGGCCAAACGCCTGCTGATCACCGTCGACACCAATGAAACCAACCAGCAGAACCGCGGCGACAGCCAGGCCCGCATCATCAGCTACGGCACCACCAGCCGAGATGGCGGCATCCAGCAGATCCAGGCCAGCGAAGGCATCCCCGCACTGATTCAGGTGGGCCAGAGCGTACCGCTGACCACCACCCAGCCAGACAGCTATGGCCGCCCGCAGAACCAGACCCAATACCGTAACGTCACCCAGGGTTTCTACGTGACCGCCAGCGTCACCGGCGAGACCGTTCACCTGGCGATCAGTACCAACCGTGACCGCATGGGCCAGGAACGTCCCGATGTAGTGAACGTGCAAAGCACCGACACAACGGTCAGCGGACGCCTCGGCGAGTGGATCACCCTGGCCGGGATCAATCGCCAAACCCAGGCTGACAAATCCTCTACAACCCGCAGTTACTCTACTCAGGGCCGCGACGACCTGACTGTACGGGTCAAGGTCGACACCTTGAACTGAAGCACCAAAAACTGACTGATGAGTCGTATTAGACCAAAGATGTAGTGCTTTGAAAAAAGCACTACAAAATGTTTGACGACCCCAAAAAGGCTGTGCATGATGGCCTCGCTCCCGCTAATCAGGGCCCTGGCAAGGGCCTTCGAACCCTTACAAAATGCGACGACGAGGTTTATCTACATGGCACTGACACGCGAACAGCAAATTGCAGCCCTCGAGAAAGACTGGGCTGAAAACCCACGCTGGAAAGGCGTGACCCGCGCTTATTCCGCTGCTGACGTCGTCCGCCTGCGCGGCTCGGTTCAACCTGAGCATACCTTTGCAAAACTCGGCGCCGAGAAACTGTGGAACCTGGTGACCCAAGGGGCCAAGCCGTCCTTTCGTCCCGACAAAGACTTCGTCAACTGCATGGGCGCCCTCACTGGCGGCCAGGCAGTGCAGCAGGTGAAAGCCGGTATCCAGGCGATCTACCTGTCCGGCTGGCAAGTGGCGGCGGACAACAACTCCGCCGAATCCATGTACCCCGACCAATCGCTGTACCCGGTGGACTCGGTGCCTACCGTGGTCAAGCGCATCAACAACGCGTTCCGTCGCGCCGACCAGATCCAGTGGAAAGCCGGCAAAGGCCCGGGCGATGAAGGCTACATCGACTACTTCGCACCCATCGTGGCGGATGCCGAAGCCGGCTTTGGCGGCGTACTCAACGCCTACGAACTGATGAAGAGCATGATCGAGGCAGGCGCTGCCGGCGTGCACTTCGAAGACCAGCTTGCGTCAGTGAAAAAATGCGGTCATATGGGCGGCAAGGTACTGGTGCCTACCCAGGAAGCCGTACAGAAGCTGACCGCCGCGCGCCTGGCCGCTGACGTGGCCGGCACGCCGACCATCATTTTGGCGCGTACCGACGCCAACGCCGCCGACCTGCTGACCTCGGACTGCGACCCGTACGACTTGCCATTCGTGACTGGCGAGCGCACCCAGGAAGGTTTCTACAAGGTGCGTGCCGGTCTCGACCAGGCGATCGCCCGCGGCCTGGCCTACGCGCCGTACGCCGACCTGATCTGGTGCGAAACCGCCAAGCCGGACCTGGACGAAGCGCGTCGTTTCGCTGAAGCGATCAAGAAGGAATACCCGGACCAACTGCTGTCCTACAACTGCTCGCCTTCCTTCAACTGGAAGAAAAACCTGGACGACGCGACCATCGCCAAGTTCCAGCGCGAACTGTCCGCCATGGGCTACAAGCACCAGTTCATCACCCTGGCCGGCATTCACAACATGTGGCACAGCATGTTCAACCTGGCGCACGACTACGCCCGCAACGACATGACCGCCTACGTGAAGCTGCAAGAGCAGGAATTTGCTGACGCAGCGAAGGGCTACACCTTCGTGGCGCACCAGCAAGAGGTGGGCACCGGCTACTTCGACGACATGACCACCGTGATCCAGGGCGGCACCTCGTCCGTGACCGCGCTGACCGGCTCGACCGAAGAAGAGCAGTTCCACTGATCCACTGAGTACACGGCCACTGCGGCCCCAAGGAAGACCTAACCGCAGTGCCGCACAGCGATCACGCCCCGACTGGTTCGGGGCGTTTTTTTGTTTTCAGGAATTCCCCGGACATCCCACAGGGCAATGCATTCAGCTTCAGGTTTTGTGCAAAAACATTGATCCAGAGCGGTATTAACGCTCGCAAAAACGGTTAAAAGATCCCCGTCGGCAACTAAGCGACAAACCAGCAAGTAACGGCAACTTCCCTCGCCACACGAGAAACATTCGCTTAAACCCCACGCAAACAATATTCATTATCATTTGGCGCCTGGAAACTTCGTTACCCGTTAAACAAAACACAATTGATTAAATGCCCGCTGATGCCCGCCACACAAGGGCTGCAGCCCCAAGAAGGTGCACTATGTGGTTATTCAACCGAATAATTTCGCCTTGGGAATTTTACTTGCCCGGTGTTTAGCCATAAAATCATCCCGATTGATTGCAGTGCGACATATCGTCACTGCGTCGTTACTTTTTCGAGCTCAGAGACCTTTGCTCTCTGTTAAGGATTTCCAGCATGACCGAAGCGACAGGACTCATCGCCCACAACTGGGGCTTTGCCATTTTCCTCCTCGGTGTCGTGGGCCTCTGCGCCTTCATGCTCGGCGTGTCCAGCCTCCTCGGGTCAAAAGCCTGGGGTCGCAGCAAAAACGAACCGTTCGAATCCGGCATGCTGCCTACAGGTGGCGCCCGCTTGCGGCTCTCAGCCAAATTCTATCTGGTCGCGATGCTGTTCGTGATCTTCGATATCGAAGCCCTTTTTCTCTTTGCCTGGTCTGTGTCCGTCCGCGAAAGCGGCTGGACCGGATTCGTCGAAGCCCTCGTTTTCATAGCAATTCTGTTGGCAGGCCTTGTCTACCTATTCCGAGTGGGCGCCCTTGACTGGGCTCCGGAAGCTCGTCGTAAGCGGCAAGCGAAGCTGAAACAATGAGGCTTTGGCGATGCAATACAATCTCACCAGGATCGACCCGGATGCTCCTAACGAGCAGTACCCCATCGGCAAGCGGGAAACCGTTTCCGACCCGTTAGAAGACCAAGTCCACAAGAACATCTATATGGGCAAGCTCGAAGACGTGCTGAATGGCGCGGTCAACTGGGGGCGTAAAAACTCCCTGTGGCCGTACAATTTCGGTCTTTCGTGCTGCTACGTGGAAATGACCACCGCCTTCACGGCGCCCCACGACATCGCGCGCTTTGGCGCCGAGGTTATCCGGGCATCACCGCGCCAGGCGGATTTCATGGTTATCGCCGGTACGCCGTTCCTGAAAATGGCCCCCATCATCCAGCGCCTGTATGAACAGATGCTGGAACCCAAGTGGGTCATTTCCATGGGCGCCTGTGCCAATTCCGGCGGCATGTACGACATCTATTCCGTGGTTCAGGGGGTCGACAAGTTCCTCCCGGTGGATGTCTATGTGCCCGGCTGCCCGCCCCGCCCCGAAGCGTTCCTGCAAGGCTTGATGCTGCTGCAGGAATCGATCGGACAGGAGCGTCGCCCGTTGTCCTGGGTCGTCGGCGATCAAGGCGTGTATCGCGCCGACATGCCGTCGCAAAAGGAACAGCGCCGCGAACAGCGAATCGCAGTCACCAATCTGCGCAGCCCCGACGAAGTCTGATCCAGCTCAGCTCTGCATAAGAAACGAGACACTGGCTTCATTCTTTACGTTGACCGAAAGCGATAAATAACCATGACTACAGGCAGTGCTCTGTACATCCCGCCTTATAAGGCAAACGACCAGGACGTGGTCGTCGAACTGAACAACCGTTTTGGCGCCGAGGCGTTCACCGCCCAGGAGACCCGCACCGGCATGCCCGTGTTGTGGGTTGCCCGCGCCAGGCTCATCGAAGTCCTGACCTTCCTGCGCAACCTGCCCAAGCCCTACGTCATGCTCTATGACCTGCATGGCGTGGACGAGCGTCTGCGCACCAAGCGCCAGGGCTTGCCGACTGGCGCCGATTTCACCGTGTTCTACCACTTGATGTCGCTGGAACGTAACAGCGACGTGATGCTCAAGGTCGCCCTGTCCGAAAGCGACCTGAGCGTACCGACCGTGACCGGCATCTGGCCGAACGCCAACTGGTACGAGCGTGAAGTCTGGGACATGTTCGGTATCGACTTCCCGGGCCACCCGCACCTGACCCGCATCATGATGCCACCGACCTGGGAAGGTCACCCGCTGCGCAAGGACTTCCCGGCGCGCGCCACCGAGTTCGACCCCTACAGCCTTACCCTGGCCAAGCAACAGCTCGAGGAAGAAGCGGCGCGTTTCAACCCGGAAGACTGGGGCATGAAGCGTTCGGGCACCAACGAGGACTACATGTTCCTCAACCTGGGCCCCAACCACCCTTCGGCTCACGGTGCCTTCCGGATCATCCTGCAGCTGGACGGTGAAGAAATCGTCGACTGCGTACCAGACATCGGCTACCACCACCGTGGTGCCGAGAAGATGGGCGAGCGCCAGTCGTGGCACAGCTACATCCCCTACACCGACCGCATCGACTACCTCGGCGGCGTGATGAACAACCTGCCGTACGTGCTCTCGGTCGAGAAGCTGGCCGGCATCAAGGTACCGGACCGCGTCGACACCATCCGCATCATGATGGCTGAGTTCTTCCGGATCACCAGCCACCTGCTGTTCCTGGGTACCTACATCCAGGACGTGGGCGCCATGACGCCGGTGTTTTTCACCTTCACCGACCGCCAGAAAGCCTACACCGTGATCGAAGCGATCACGGGCTTTCGCCTGCACCCGGCCTGGTACCGCATCGGCGGTGTGGCCCACGACCTCCCGCGCGGCTGGGAACGCCTGGTCAAGGAATTCATCGACTGGATGCCCAAGCGCCTGGACGAATACCAGAAAGCCGCCCTGGACAACAGCATCCTCAAGGGTCGTACCATCGGCGTCGCCCAGTACAACACCAAGGAAGCGCTGGAATGGGGCGTTACCGGCCCAAGCCTGCGCGCTACCGGCCTGGACTTCGACTTGCGCAAGGCGCGCCCATACTCGGGCTACGAAAACTTCGAGTTCGAGGTGCCGCTGGCGGCCAAGGGCGATGCCTACGACCGCTGCATCGTGCGCGTCGAAGAAATGCGCCAGAGCCTGAAGATCATCGAGCAGTGCATGCGCAACATGCCGGCAGGCCCGTACAAGGCGGATCACCCGCTGACCACGCCGCCGCCCAAAGAGCGCACGCTGCAGCACATCGAAACCCTGATCACGCACTTCCTGCAGGTTTCGTGGGGCCCGGTGATGCCGGCCAACGAATCCTTCCAGATGATTGAAGCGACCAAGGGTATCAACAGTTATTACCTGACGAGCGATGGCGGCACCATGAGCTACCGCACCCGGATTCGTACGCCAAGCTTCCCGCACTTGCAGCAGATCCCTTCGGTGATCAAAGGCGAGATGGTCGCGGACTTGATTGCGTACCTGGGTAGTATCGATTTCGTTATGGCCGACGTGGACCGCTAAGCATGAACAGCACGCTTATCCAGACAGACCGTTTCACCTTGAGTGAAACCGAGCGCTCGGCCATCGAGCACGAGCTGCATCACTACGAAGACCCGCGCGCGGCGTCGATCGAAGCCTTGAAGATCGTCCAGAAGGAACGTGGCTGGGTGCCGGACGGCGCCCTCTACGCCATCGGCGAGATTCTCGGCATCCCCGCCAGCGACGTTGAAGGCGTGGCGACGTTCTACAGCCAGATCTTCCGCCAGCCGGTGGGCCGCCACATCATTCGCGTGTGCGACAGCATGGTCTGCTACATCGGTGGCCACGAGTCCGTGGTCAGCGAAATCCAGGCCAAGCTCGGCATCGGTCTGGGCCAGACCACCGCAGACGGCCGCTTCACGCTGCTGCCGGTGTGCTGCCTGGGCAACTGCGACAAGGCGCCGGCGTTGATGATCGACGACGACACATTCGGTGACGTGCAGCCTGCTGGCGTGACCCAATTGCTCGAGGGCTACCCATGACCCTGACATCTTTCGGCCCGGCCAACCTGATCAAGCGTTCGGCCGAGACTCACCCGCTGACCTGGCGCCTGCGTGACGACGCCGAGCCCGTGTGGCTCGACGAATACCAGGCCAAGAATGGTTACGCGGCCGCGCGTAAAGCCTTCGCCGACATGGCCCAGGACGACATCGTCCAGACCGTGAAGGACGCCGGCCTCAAAGGCCGCGGCGGTGCAGGCTTCCCCACGGGCGTGAAGTGGGGCCTGATGCCCAAGGACGAATCCATCAACATCCGTTACCTTTTGTGCAACGCGGATGAAATGGAGCCTAACACCTGGAAAGACCGCATGCTGATGGAGCAACTGCCCCATCTGCTGATCGAAGGCATGCTGATCAGCGCACGCGCGCTGAAAACCTACCGGGGCTACATCTTCCTGCGCGGCGAATACACCACCGCCGCCAAGCACCTCAACCGCGCCGTGGCCGAAGCCAAGGCCGCGGGCCTGCTGGGCAAGAACATCCTCGGCTCGGGTTTCGACTTCGAACTGTTCGTGCACACCGGCGCCGGGCGTTATATCTGCGGTGAAGAAACCGCACTGATCAACTCCCTCGAAGGCCGCCGCGCCAACCCGCGTTCCAAGCCGCCCTTCCCGGCCGCCGTGGGCGTGTGGGGCAAGCCGACCTGCGTGAACAACGTCGAGACCCTGTGCAACGTACCGGCGATCATCGCCGACGGCGTCGACTGGTATAAATCGTTGGCGCGCCCCGGCAGTGAAGACATGGGCACCAAGCTCATGGGCTTCTCCGGCAAGGTCAAGAACCCCGGCCTGTGGGAACTACCGTTCGGCGTGACCGCGCGCGAGCTGTTCGAGGACTACGCCGGCGGCATGCGCGACGGCTACACCTTGAAAGCCTGGCAGCCAGGCGGCGCCGGCACCGGGTTCCTGCTGCCCGAGCACCTTGACGCACAAATGTATGCCGGCGGCATCGGCAAGGTGGGCACCCGCATGGGTACCGGCCTGGCGATGGCGGTGGACAACACGGTCAACATGGTCTCGCTGCTGCGCAACATGGAGCAGTTCTTTGCCCGTGAATCCTGCGGCTTCTGCACGCCATGCCGCGACGGCCTGCCGTGGAGCGTCAAGCTGCTGATGGCCCTGGAAAACGGCGAAGGCCGCGAGGGTGACATCGAAACCCTGCTGGGCCTGGTCAATTTCCTCGGCCCTGGCAAGACGTTCTGTGCTCACGCACCGGGCGCCGTGGAGCCACTGGGCAGCGCAATCAAATACTTCCGCCCTGAATTCGAAGCCGGCATCGCGCCAACCCGCGCGGGCGAGCTCACTCAGGTGGTAACGCCGACCATGGTCGGCGCGTAACGTTTCAAGGAAGCGAAGGGTCCGTGCCCTTCGCCTTTCTCATGTGCTGACGCCTTGATGGCTGTGTAGATGCACATGAATAACAAGATTCCATTAGCCACGCCCGCTGACAACGGGCCAACGAAGAACTTTGAACCATGGCCACTATCCACGTAGACGGCAAAGCGCTCGAAGTCGATGGGGCGGACAACCTGTTACAGGCTTGTCTGTCACTCGGCCTCGACATCCCGTATTTCTGCTGGCACCCCGCGCTTGGTAGCGTCGGTGCCTGTCGCCAGTGTGCGGTCAAGCAGTACACCGACGAGAACGACACCCGTGGTCGTATCGTCATGTCGTGCATGACCCCAGCCACCGACAACACCTGGATCTCCATCGACGATGACGAATCCAAGGCGTTCCGCGCCAGTGTCGTCGAATGGCTGATGACCAACCATCCCCACGACTGCCCGGTCTGTGAGGAAGGCGGTCACTGCCACCTGCAAGACATGACGGTGATGACCGGCCACAACGAGCGCCGTTATCGCTTCACCAAGCGCACCCACCAGAACCAGCAACTGGGCCCGTTCATTTCCCACGAGATGAACCGCTGCATCGCCTGCTATCGCTGCGTGCGCTTCTATAAGGACTACGCCGGCGGCACCGACCTCGGCGTGTTCGGCGCCCACGACAACGTGTACTTCGGTCGCGTTGAAGACGGCGTGCTCGAAAGCGAGTTCTCCGGCAACCTCACCGAGGTCTGCCCGACCGGTGTGTTCACCGACAAGACCCACTCCGAGCGCTACAACCGCAAGTGGGACATGCAATTCGCCCCGAGCATCTGCCATGGCTGCTCCAGCGGTTGCAACATCTCCCCGGGCGAGCGCTACGGCGAGCTGCGCCGTATCGAAAACCGCTTCAACGGTTCGGTCAACCAGTACTTCCTGTGCGACCGTGGCCGTTTCGGCTACGGCTACGTCAACCGCGAAGACCGCCCACGCCAACCGCTGCTGGCCGATGGCGCCAAGCTGAGCCTGGACGCCGCGCTGGATAAAGCCGCCGACCTGCTGCGTGGCCGCAACATCGTCGGGATCGGCTCGCCACGCGCCAGCCTCGAAAGCAACTTCGCGTTGCGCGAGCTGGTCGGCGCCGAGCACTTCTACAGCGGTATCGAAGCCGCCGAGCTGGAGCGCATCCGCCTGGTTCTGCAGGTGCTCAATGACAGCCCGCTGCCCGTGCCGAACATGCGCGACATCGAAGACCACGATGCGATCTTCGTGCTCGGTGAAGACCTGACCCAGACCGCCGCGCGTATCGCGCTGTCGCTGCGCCAGTCGGTCAAAGGCAAGGCTGAAGACATGGCCGACGCCATGCGCGTACAGCCCTGGCTCGACGCGGCGGTGAAAAACATCGGCCAGCACGCGCTGAACCCGCTGTTTATTGCCAGCATCGCTGAAACCAAGCTCGACGATATCGCCGAAGAATGCGTACACGCCGCGCCGGACGACCTGGCCCGCCTCGGTTTCGCCGTGGCTCACGCCCTGGACGCCAGCGCGCCTGCGGTCGAAGGCCTGGACGCTGAAGCCGTTGAGCTGGCCCAGCGTATCGCCGACGCCCTGCTGGCCGCCAAGCGCCCATTGATCATCGCCGGTACCTCGTTGGGTTCCAAGGCGCTGATCGAAGCCGCCGCCAACATCGCCAAAGCCCTGAAGCTGCGCGACAAGAACGGTTCCATCAGCCTGGTCGTGCCGGAAGCCAACAGCCTTGGCCTGGCCATGCTCGGTGGCGAGTCCGTGGACGCAGCCCTGCAAGCGGTGATCGACGGCACCGCCGACGCCATCGTGGTGCTGGAAAACGACCTGTACACCCGCCTCGACGCGGCCAAGGTCGACGCTGCGCTGAACGCGGCCAAGGTCCTGATCGTCGCCGACCACCAGAAGACCGCCACCAGCGAGCGTGCCGACCTGGTGTTGCCGGCGGCGACCTTCGCCGAAGGCGACGGTACCCTGGTCAGCCAGGAAGGCCGCGCCCAGCGCTTCTTCCAAGTGTTCGATCCGAAGTACATGGACGCCGGCATCCTGGTGCACGAAGGCTGGCGCTGGCTGCATGCCCTGCGCGCCACCCTGCTGAACCAGCCGATCGACTGGACCCAGCTCGACCACGTCACCGCCGCCACCGCCGCCAGCGCGCCGCAGTTGGCGCGTATCGTCGATGCCGCGCCGTCCGCCGCGTTCCGCATCAAGGGCTTGAAACTGGCCCGTGAGCCGCTGCGTTATTCCGGTCGTACCGCCATGCGCGCCAACATCAGCGTGCACGAACCGCGTACCCCGCAAGATAACGACACCGCGTTCGCCTTCTCCATGGAAGGTTACTCGGGTTCGGTCGAACCGCGTCAGCAGGTGCCGTTCGCCTGGTCGCCGGGCTGGAACTCGCCGCAGGCCTGGAACAAGTTCCAGGACGAAGTCGGTGGTCACATCCGCGCCGGCGACCCGGGCACCCGCCTGATCGAAAGCAGCGGTGATTCGCTGAACTGGTTCGCCGCCGTACCGCGTCCGTTCAACCCGGCCCAGGGTACCTGGCAGGTCGTGCCGTTCTTCCACCTGTTCGGCAGCGAAGAGACCTCTTCCAAGGCCGCGCCGGTTCAAGAACGCATTCCCGCGCCTTACGTGTCCCTGGCCAAATCCGAAGCCGATCGCCTCGGCGTCAACGACGGTGCACTGCTCAGCCTGAACGTGGCCGGCCAGACCCTGCGCCTGCCGCTGCGCATCAACGAAGCGTTGGGCGCCGGCCTGGTGGCATTGCCAAAAGGCATCGCGGGGATTCCTGCGGCAATCTTTGGCAAAACCGTTGACGGTCTGCAGGAGGCAGCGCAATGACCTGGTTCACCCCTGAAGTGATCGACGTGATCATCTCGGTCGTCAAGGCCATCGTGATCCTGTTGGCCGTGGTCGTTGCGGGCGCCCTGCTCAGCTTCGTCGAGCGTCGCCTGCTGGGCTGGTGGCAGGACCGTTACGGTCCGAACCGCGTTGGCCCGTTCGGCATGTTCCAGATCGCCGCCGACATGCTGAAGATGTTCTTCAAGGAAGACTGGACGCCGCCGTTTGCCGACAAGGTGATCTTCACCCTGGCGCCGGTGGTGGCCATGAGCGCCTTGCTGATCGCCTTCGCCGTCATCCCGATCACCCCGACCTGGGGCGTGGCGGACCTGAACATCGGCTTGCTGTTCTTCTTCGCCATGGCCGGTTTGTCGGTGTATGCCGTGCTGTTCGCCGGTTGGGCCAGTAACAACAAGTTCGCCCTGCTGGGCAGCTTGCGTGCCTCGGCGCAAACCGTATCCTATGAAGTGTTCATGGGGTTGGCGCTGATGGGCATCGTGGTGCAGGTCGGCTCGTTCAACATGCGCGACATCGTCGAGTACCAGGCGCAGAACCTGTGGTTCATCATTCCGCAGTTCTTCGGCTTCTGTACCTTCTTCATCGCGGGCGTCGCCGTGACTCACCGTCACCCGTTCGACCAGCCGGAAGCGGAACAGGAACTGGCCGACGGTTACCACATTGAATATGCCGGCATGAAGTGGGGCATGTTCTTCGTCGGTGAGTACATCGGCATCATCTTGATCTCGGCCCTGCTGGTCACGCTGTTCTTCGGCGGCTGGCACGGTCCGTTCGGCATCCTGCCGCAGTTGGCGTTCTTCTGGTTCTTCCTGAAGACCGCGTTCTTCATCATGTTGTTTATCCTGCTGCGCGCTTCCATTCCGCGTCCACGATACGACCAGGTGATGGATTTCAGCTGGCGCTTCTGCCTGCCGCTGACCCTGATCAATTTGCTGGTGACCGCTGCCGTTGTGTTGTTGAACACGCCAGCGGGCGCGGTTCAGTGAGGATTTGACCCATGTTCAAATATATTGGCGACATCGTTAAGGGTACCGGTACCCAGTTGCGAAGCCTGGTGATGGTGTTCGGTCACGGCTTCCGCAAACGCGACACCCTGCAATACCCGGAAGAAGCGGTGTACCTGCCGCCGCGCTATCGCGGCCGTATCGTGCTGACCCGCGACCCCGATGGCGAAGAGCGTTGCGTTGCCTGCAACCTGTGCGCCGTGGCGTGCCCGGTGGGTTGCATCTCCCTGCAGAAAGCTGAAACCGAAGACGGTCGCTGGTACCCGGACTTCTTCCGCATCAACTTCTCGCGCTGCATTTTCTGCGGCCTCTGCGAGGAAGCCTGCCCGACCACCGCGATCCAGCTCACGCCGGACTTCGAGATGGCCGAGTTCAAACGTCAGGACCTGGTGTACGAGAAAGAAGATCTGCTGATCTCCGGTACCGGTAAAAACCCTGATTACAACTTCTATCGTGTTGCAGGTATGGCCGTTGCCGGTAAGCCCAAAGGCGCCGCACAAAACGAAGCCGAGCCGATCAACGTGAAGAGCTTGCTGCCTTAAGGAAGAAAGATGGAATTCGCTTTCTATTTCGCATCGGGTATCGCAGTTGTGGCCACGCTTCGCGTGATCACCAACACCAACCCCGTGCACGCCCTGCTCTACCTGATCATTTCGCTGATCGCCGTGGCCATGACCTTTTTCAGCCTCGGCGCGCCGTTCGCCGGTGTGCTGGAAGTGATCGCCTATGCCGGCGCCATCATGGTGCTGTTCGTGTTTGTGGTGATGATGCTCAACCTGGGGCCGGCTTCGGTCGCCCAGGAACGCGTCTGGCTCAAGCCCGGCATCTGGCTCGGCCCGGTTGTCCTCGCAGCACTGCTGCTGGGTGAACTGCTGTATGTGCTGTTCGCTCACCAGAGCGGCCAGGCCATCGGCCACACCACCGTGGACGCGAAAGCCGTGGGCATCAGCCTGTTCGGCCCGTACCTGCTGGTGGTAGAACTGGCTTCGATGCTGCTGCTCGCCGCAGCCATCACCGCCTTCCACTTGGGCCGCAACGAAGCCAAGGAGCAATGACGATGCCTGCTATCCCTTTGGAGCATGGTCTGGCGGTCGCCGGCATCCTGTTCTGCCTTGGCCTGGTCGGCCTGATGGTCCGCCGTAACATTCTGTTTGTGTTGATGAGCCTGGAAATCATGATGAACGCCGCGGCACTGGCGTTCATTGTCGCGGGTGCACGTTGGGGCCAGCCGGATGGACAAGTCATGTTCATCCTGGTGATCAGCCTGGCTGCCGCCGAGGCCAGTATCGGCCTGGCGATCCTGCTGCAACTGTATCGTCGCTTCCACACGCTTGATATCGATGCTGCCAGTGAGATGCGCGGATGAACATGATCTTTCTGACTTTCGTATTTCCCCTGATCGGTTTCCTGCTGCTGTCGTTCTCTCGCGGGCGCTGGTCGGAAAACCTCTCAGCCCTGATCGGCGTTGGCTCGATTGGCCTGTCGGCGATCGTTGCCGCCTATGTCATCTGGCAATTCAACGTGGCGCCGCCCGAAGGCGGTCACTACACCCTGGTGCTGTGGCAGTGGATGTCGGTGGAGGGCTTCAAGCCCAACTTCGCCCTCTATGTCGACGGCCTGTCGATCACCATGCTCGGCGTGGTGGTGGGTGTCGGCTTCCTGATCCACCTGTTCGCGTCCTGGTACATGCGCGGTGAAGCGGGCTACTCGCGCTTCTTCGCGTACACCAACCTGTTTATCGCCAGCATGCTGTTCCTGGTGCTGGGCGATAACCTGTTGTTCCTGTACTTCGGCTGGGAAGGCGTGGGCCTGTGCTCGTACCTGTTGATCGGTTTCTACTACAGCAACCGCAACAACGGCAACGCGGCGCTCAAGGCGTTTATCGTCACGCGCATCGGTGACGTGTTCATGGCCATCGGCCTGTTCATCCTGTTCCAACAGGTGGGCACGCTGAACATCCAGGAACTGCTGGTGCTGGCACCGCAGAAATTCCAGGTCGGCGACTTCTGGATCACCCTGGCGACCCTGATGCTGCTGGGTGGCGCCGTCGGTAAATCGGCGCAACTGCCGCTGCAAACCTGGCTGGCGGATGCGATGGCTGGCCCTACCCCGGTGTCGGCACTGATCCACGCCGCAACCATGGTGACCGCCGGTGTCTACCTGATCGCGCGTACCCACGGCCTGTTCACCCTGGCGCCGGATATCCTGCACCTGGTGGGCGTGGTCGGCGGCGTGACCCTGGTGCTGGCCGGTTTTGCCGCGCTGGTGCAGACCGACATCAAGCGCATCCTCGCCTACTCGACCATGAGCCAGATCGGCTACATGTTCCTGGCCCTGGGCGTCGGCGCCTGGGACGCGGCGATCTTCCACCTGATGACCCACGCCTTCTTCAAGGCCCTGCTGTTCCTCGCTTCCGGTGCGGTGATCGTGGCCTGCCACCACGAGCAGAACATCTTCAAGATGGGCGGCCTGTGGAAGAAACTGCCGCTGGCCTACGCCAGCTTCATCGTCGGTGGTGCCGCCCTGGCCGCCCTGCCGTTGGTGACCGCCGGTTTCTACTCCAAGGACGAAATCCTCTGGGAAGCCTTCGCCAGCGGTAACCAGAACCTGCTCTACGCAGGCCTGGTGGGTGCCTTCATGACCTCGCTGTACACCTTCCGCCTGATCTTCATCACCTTCCACGGTGAAGCCAAGACCGAAGCGCACGCAGGCCACGGCATTTCCCACTGGTTGCCGCTGTCGGTGCTGATCGTGCTGTCGACCTTCATCGGCGCCCTGATCACCCCGCCACTGGCCGGTGTGCTGCCTGAAAGCGTCGGCCATGCCGGCGGCGCCGACAAGCACAGCCTGGAAATCGCCTCGGGCGCCATCGCCATTGCCGGTATCCTGCTGGCGGCCCTGCTGTTCCTCGGCAAGCGTCGCTTCGTCACGGCGGTCGCCAACAGTGGCATCGGGCGCTTCCTGTCGGCCTGGTGGTTCGCCGCCTGGGGCTTCGATTGGCTCTACGACAAACTGTTCGTCAAGCCTTACCTCGCCATCAGCCATGTACTGCGTAAAGATCCGCTCGACCAAACCATCGGTTTGATCCCGCGTGCCGCCAAGGCCGGTCACACCGCCCTGAGCCGCAGCGAGACCGGCCAATTGCGTTGGTATGCAGCGTCCATGGCGGCGGGTGCCGTTCTGGTGATCGGCGCCATCGTCGTGGTAGCGGTCTGACTATGTTTAAGTGCACTGCGTACTTTGCGAACTTGCGAAAGGAAACGAGCCCGTCATGATTCTGCCCTGGCTAATCCTGATCCCCTTTATCGGCGGCCTGCTCTGCTGGATGGGTGAACGCTTCGGCGCCACCCTCCCCCGCTGGATTGCGTTGCTGACCATGTCCCTGGAACTCGCGCTCGGCCTCTGGCTGTGGGCCCATGGTGACTATTCATTCGCTCCGGCACCGGGCGTCGATCCCACCTTCGCGCTTGAATTCAAGCACGTGTGGATCCAGCGCTTCGGCATCAACGTGCACCTGGCCCTCGACGGCCTGTCGCTGTTGATGATCCTGCTGACCGGCCTGCTGGGTATCCTCTCGGTACTCTGCTCCTGGAAAGAGATCCAGCGTCACGTGGGCTTCTTCCACCTGAACCTGATGTGGATTTTGGGCGGCGTTGTCGGCGTGTTCCTGGCGCTGGACCTGTTCATGTTCTTCTTCTTCTGGGAAATGATGCTGGTGCCGATGTATTTCCTCATCGCGCTCTGGGGTCACAGCTCTTCGGACGGCAAGAAAACCCGGATCTACGCGGCGACCAAGTTCTTCATCTTCACCCAGGCTTCCGGCCTGATCATGTTGGTGGCGATCCTGGGCCTGGTACTGGTCAACTTCAACAACACCGGCGTGATTACCTTCAACTACGCCGACCTGTTGAAGACCAAGATGTCCCTGACCACCGAGTACATCCTGATGCTGGGCTTCTTCATCGCGTTCGCGGTGAAGCTGCCGGTGGTGCCGTTCCACTCTTGGCTGCCTGACGCTCACGCCCAGGCGCCGACTGCCGGTTCCGTGGACCTGGCCGGTATCCTGCTGAAAACCGCTGCCTACGGCCTGCTGCGTTTCGCCCTGCCGCTGTTCCCGAATGCCTCGGCCGAATTTGCGCCGATCGCCATGACCCTGGGTCTGATCGGGATCTTCTACGGTGCGTTCCTGGCTTTCGCCCAAACCGACATCAAGCGCCTGATTGCCTTCTCGTCCGTTTCCCACATGGGTTTCGTACTGATCGGCATCTACTCCGGCAGCCAACTGGCGCTGCAAGGCGCGGTGATCCAGATGTTGGCCCACGGTGTGTCGGCCGCTGCGCTGTTTATCCTCAGTGGCCAGCTGTATGAGCGCCTGCATACCCGTGACATGCGTGAAATGGGTGGCGTGTGGTCGCGCATCGCGTACCTGCCGGCGATCAGCCTGTTCTTCGCCGCCGCGTCCCTGGGCTTGCCGGGTACCGGTAACTTCATCGGCGAGTTCCTGATCCTGATGGGTGCCTTCGTGCAAACGCCGTGGATCAGCGCCATTGCCACCTCCGGCCTGGTGTTCGGTTCGGTCTACTCGCTGATCATGATCCACCGCGCCTACTTCGGCCCGGCCAAGTCCGACACCGTCCTGCAAGGGATGGATGCTCGCGAACTGATCATGGTGCTCGGCCTTGCGGTATTGCTGATCTACATCGGCGTGTACCCGCAACCGTTCCTGGACACTTCTGCCGCGACGATGCATGGCGTGCAGCAGTGGTTCGGCACCGCCTTCTCTCAACTCGCTTCGGCCCGGTAAGAGCGCTATGGAATTCACGATCCAACACTTTATCGCGCTTGCGCCGCTGCTGATCACCAGCCTCACCATTGTGGTGGTGATGCTGGCGATCGCCTGGCGCCGCAATCATTCGCAAACGTTCCTGCTGTCCTGTGCCGGTCTCAACCTGGCTCTGCTGTCGATTATCCCGGCCCTCAAGGTCGCGCCACTGGCGGTCACGCCGTTGATGATGATCGATGACTTCGCGTTGCTGTACATCGCGCTGATCCTGGTCGCGACCCTGGCCTGCGTCACCCTCGCCCACGCTTACCTTGGCGAAGGCGGCACCGGTTACCCGGGCAACAAGGAAGAGCTGTACCTGCTGATCCTGCTGGCGGCGGCCGGCGGTATCGTGCTGGTCAGCGCGCAGCACCTGGCCGGCTTGTTCATCGGCCTGGAACTGCTGTCGATCCCGACCTACGGCCTGGTGGCGTACGCCTTCTTCAACAAGCGTTCGCTGGAAGCCGGCATCAAGTACATGGTGCTGTCGGCCGCCGGTTCCGCGTTCCTGTTGTTCGGTATGGCCCTGCTTTACGCCGAAGCCGGCAGCCTGAGCTTCACCGGTATCGGTCACGCCCTGGCCGCCACCAGCATGCCTGCGCCCATCGCCCAGCTGGGCCTGGCCATGATGCTGATCGGCCTGGCGTTCAAGCTGTCGCTGGTGCCGTTCCACCTGTGGACCCCGGACGTGTACGAAGGCGCCCCGGCGCCGGTGGCGGCGTTCCTGGCGACCGCGTCGAAGGTTGCCGTGTTTGCGGTGATGGTGCGTCTGTTCCAGATCTCGCCAGCGGCCAACACCGGCGTGCTGAGCGACGTACTGACCGTGATCGCCATTGCGTCGATCCTGTTCGGTAACCTGCTGGCCCTGACCCAGAACAACCTCAAGCGCTTGCTGGGTTACTCTTCCATCGCTCACTTCGGCTACCTGCTGATCGCCCTGGTGGCGAGCAAAGGCCTGGCCGTGGAAGCCATGGGCGTGTACCTGGTCACCTACGTGATCACCAGCCTCGGCGCGTTCGGCGTGATCACCTTGATGTCGTCGCCGTTCAAAGGCCGTGACGCCGACGCCCTGTACGAATACCGCGGCCTGTTCTGGCGCCGTCCGTACCTGACCGCCGTGCTGACCGTGATGATGCTGTCCCTGGCCGGTATCCCGCTGACGGCCGGCTTTATCGGCAAGTTCTACATCGTGGCAACCGGTGTAGAAGCCCACGAATGGTGGCTGGTTGCATCGCTAGTACTGGGCTCCGCCATCGGCGTGTTCTACTACCTGCGCGTCATGGTCACCCTCTACCTGATCGAGCCAAACCTGCGCCGTGTAGATGCCGAGCTGCATTGGGAACAGAAGGCAGGCGGCGTGATGCTGCTGGCCATCGCCCTGCTCGCGTTCTTCCTGGGCGTGTACCCACAACCGTTGCTCACCCTGGTGCAGCACGCGGTGTTGGGCGTTTGATCGCTTAGCGTGAGGTTGTAAACAAAACGGCGCCTTCGGGCGCCGTTTTGCGTTCAAGGGTTTATAGCTAATTTGCGCTCTTTTACGATTTATCCAGCACTCGGTGGAGGGCGCAACCTGGCAACACCCGAGATCAAATGTGGGAGCTGTCGAGCCCCGGCGAGGCTGCGAAGGCGGCGGCATGGCTGGCATTTACTTCGCCTGACCCACCGCCTTCCCCCTTCTGGTTCATTAGCAGGCTGACTTCGGCGTAGGGGTTGGTTCGGTCTTAGGTCAACGGTGTCTCTGCCGAAGTCATCCACCTTGAGCTTGGTGTTCTCAAGGGGCAGCCCCTAAAAACCCATATAGAAGGCGTCACTATGCCGCGCCAGCAGGCAAACTGTCATTTTGAATGAACCTTTTTCGACGCTCCCGTATCCATCTATAACAACACAGGGAGGCAACATGAGTACCGCGAAAATCTACACCATCCACTATCAGCTTCACGGCGAGCCGAAGTCATTTGTGGTGCGTGCCGAGGTGATGAACAACGCCGAGGCCTGGCACTGGGCGGCGGTGGATGCCGATGTAGCTCATGTCAGTCGCGTTGGCCGTGTCGGTCATGAGCAAGTCAAGAAAACCACCCGGCCGTGGGCGGAGAAGTACGGGATTACCGACGTCAATTGGACGCCGCCAAAATAAGCAAAGGCCCCGCTGGATGGCGGGGCCCGATTTATTTCTTCAAGTCGCCCAACGGATCGTAGGGCGGCTTTTTTTCGGCCTGGTCTTTCTTCTCTTTGTCCAGCGGGGCTATGGCTGCGCCGATCGGGTCGACCTGCGGGTCCGCCACGTCAGGCGAGTCCGGATCGAAACCCAACTCATCCTGACCGCTGGCATGCTCGCTTGAATGCGGGCCTTTCGGGGGGTTGCTCATGTGCAATCTCCTTGTTTAAAGCGGGCGGGCTTTGTCGTGGAGGTTTTCCAGGTTTTCCTCGACGCGTTCCACGTCGTCGTCCTGGCGCTCGGCCGGGTCATTGGGGCGCAACGCATCGTTGTCGCGCTCCTCTTCGCCTGGCGTGCGGTCCGGGTCCGGCGTACCGGGCGGTGGCTGCTTGTATTCGGGCATGATGGTTTCCCTCAGAAGGTCTACACAGGTTTAGAGAAACCGTGGTGCGGCATCGTTCAACTTGTTTGCCCAAGCGTGAGATGATGCCCGCCCCTTCTGGAGATACGACTCGGATGTTCGAGCTCAAACCCTGCGATCCCGTGACCTTCCGCCAACAGACCCGGCGCAGCACGCTGATCGTGGCCTTGGTGTTCCTGGCCCTGGCCATGTTGTTGTCGAGCCTGGCGGTGATGCTGTTCGGCGAGCCCGGCGGTGATAATTTGCGTTTCAATGTCGGCGGCGTCTTCGCCGGGGTGCTGATCACCGTGGCCTTGGTGCGCGGGCCGTTCTGGACCCAGGCGTGGCTGGCGCCGGCGGTGTATGGCTGGCAACTCAAGCGTAGCCTGATGAGCGTGACCAATGTGATGCACAAGGTGACCGAGAGAGTGCAAGCCAATGACCCGACGGCCATCAAGGTACTGCGTTTTTACCACCTGGGCCTGACGCAGATGCATGAGCTGGACGCCAACTCCAGCGCTCAGGCGCAATTGGCCGGCGAGGTCGAGGCGCACAAGGCCAGGATGCAGGCGCTGGGGATCGACACCGAGCAAACCCGCTTTGACCCTGCCTGGCTGGCCGCGATCAACACTGCTTGAATCAGCCGGTCAGTTGGGCACTTTTTGCCCGCCAGCAGAACACCGCGCTCAGCGCGATGGCGGCGCCCGCCAGGCCGAACACCCAGGGCGCCGAGGCAATCGGTAGCAGCAGGCCAGCCAGCAATGGCCCGAGGCCGGCGCCGATGTCACGCCACACGGCATTCGAGGCCAGGGCCGACACGCGCATCGAACCGGGATTGCGCTCCGCCACCAGAGTGGTCACCAGCGGCAGTTGCAGCGCGCGCAGCACCAGCACCGCCGCCGCGCCGACAATCACCCAGTAGCTGCCAAACGCCGTCAGGGCCAGGGCGCTCAAGAACGAAAACAGCAGCAGCATCGACGTGGCGCCAAAACGCTGCGCGGCGCGGCCGCCCAAAGGGCTCAGGAGCATTTCCGAGACATAGCGCAGCGCCATCAAGCCCCCGGCAATCAGTACCGCATCCCCGCCAAGCAGCTTCTGCGCCTGAATCGACAGCCCGAAGATAAACAGGCCGTCGAGCGCCACGCCCTCGATAAACGACCACACCGCCACGCTGTCCGGCCATTTGAAGCGGCGCCCCGGCGTGCTCTGCAAATCATGCCCCACCGTCGGCAAGCCGCGCGCCATCCACACGCCCACCAGGCAAGCGCCCGCAAGGATCAGAAAGATCGGACGCGGGCCGGCCCACAGTGTCAACCAGCCACCCAGTGGCAACGCCAGCATCGGCCCGAGCGCGATCAGCGCCCGCGAACGCCCGGCTCGGCGTGCGGCGCCGGCCGGTTCCGAGGTGGCCAACACTTGGGTCGACAGGTTCAACGCCGCAAAACACAGGCCCCACACCAACCGCAGCCCCAACAAGGTGGCAAAACCCGACAACATCGAGTTACCCAGGGCACACAGCGTCGCGGCGCCGGCGGCAATCATGCAGGTCAGGCGGTCGCCGTGGCGCGCGTAGAAATTGAGCACGTGGCGGTAACCGAAGATCCGCACCAGGCGATTGGCCGCCAGCAAAACCCCGGCCTGGGCCAGGGTGATCCCGAAGGCCTGGGATTCCATGGGCAGCAACAGGTAGAGCAACACGTCACTGGGCAAGCAGAGAGCCAGGGTCAACGCAGCGCGGCGCGAGTGGGTATCAGCAGTTCGGAGGACCAGGCTGGACATAAAGCTGAAACATCCCGAAATATTCACCTCAGCACGGTAGCCTTGCGCAACCGTGCTTTACAACGGCTTTTTCCCATAGGGCATCAAACGCAGCCCACTGGCCACGGCACCCACCAGCGCGAACCCACAGCCCAGCCACAGCGCATCGTGCGGGCCGCTGCCCAGGGACAGGTGAAAACACAAGGCCACCAACGATGCGCCGAGCGTCTGCCCCAATAACCGCGAAATCGCCACGATGCCGCTGGCTCCGCCACTGCGCGTCAAGGGCGCGCTGGTCATCAGTGCCTTGAGGTTGGGTGACTGGAAAAACCCGAATCCGGCGCCGCACAGCGCCATGCGCCAGCCGATATCAAACGCCGATGCACCGCTGCCCAGTGTTGCCAAGGCGGCCATTCCCACGCTGAGCAGCAACAGGCCGATGCCGCACAGCAGGCCCAGGGAAACACGGTCCGCCAGGCGCCCCGCGACCAACGCCATCACCGCCACCACGGCCGGCCACGGCGTCATCAGAAACCCGGTTTCCACCTGGCTATGGCCCAGCACGGCCTGCAAGAGAAAAGGCAGCGACACAAACGCCAGGCCCTGAGCGCTGAAGGCACAAATAGCCGTCAGGGAAGACAAGGCGAACACCGGGCGCTTGAACAAATCCAGCGCCAGCATCGGCGCCGGGTGGGCTGCCTGGCGACGCAACAGCAATGCACCGCACACCAGCGCCACGGCGATCAGGCCCAGGGTCAGCTCGCCCCGGACACCGTGCACCGCCGTACCCAGCCCCAATACCAGCAAGGCAAACAGCCCGGCGCACAACACGGCGGCAAGACGATCGAACGCGTGCCCCGTCATCGGCAGGGCCGGTAATGAGCGCACGCCCAACGCTAACGCCAGCAACCCCAGGGGCACATTGATCAGGTACAGCCAGTGCCAGGTCGCTACCGACAGAATCGCCGAGGCGGCAGTCGGCCCAAGGGTAAACGCCAGGCCCACCACCAACGAGTTGTAGCCCAGGCCCCGGCCGAGCATTCTGGAGGGATAGATATGCCGCAACAACGCCGTATTCACGCTCATGATCGCCGCCGCCCCCAGGCCCTGTACCACGCGCGCGGCGGTCAGGGTGAGCAGCGAACCGGCCAACCCGCAAAACAGGGATGAGACGATAAACAGCAACAACCCGCCGAGGTACACGCGGCGATGCCCCAGCACATCACTGAGCGAGGCAAACGGTAGCACCGTGGCAATGATGGCTAACTGGTAGGCATTGACCACCCAGATCACCGAGGCAGAGTCGGTGCCGATCCCCTCGGCCAGGGTCGGCAGCGCCGTGTTGACGATGGCCGTGTCCAGGGTCGCCATACCGATGCCCAGGGAGATGGCGATCACGGCAGGCAGGCGTTTATTGAAAGGCAGCCCATCGGCAACAGAAGACATGAGTAACCCGCGCAGGTGACAAAGGCCTTAGCTTAAGGGCCGCGCTGATTTTTTTCAGTCAAGGATTGCGTGGCTGTCAGCATTTTCATGTCGCTCACACCGTGACTCGCGGTCAGTAGGAAATCTGCGCGCTGACCTGCACGTTCCCGTAATGGATGCCATTGCACGGCTTACACGCCAACGCTCCAGCAGCCATCGCTGGGTTCCAGGGCCCTATGATGCCGTCCCTCTTCCCGTTGTCATCCACCGAGTCGAGGGCATTCATCACCCGGTCGCGCTTGAGCACTTCCTGGGCCAGCTGGGTTTCCTTGTCCCGCTGTGGATCGCCGGTCAGTGGGCGTCCGGCCACCTCGCGGATCTTGTCGGCGGTTGCATTCCCGGTCTTCGGGTCTTTGAACGCCTTGAAGTTATCGCCAAATGCCGACGCCAGTTGCGAGTCAGACATGTGCGAAAAGGCATTCTCCCTCGGTGGAGAACACGGGCTGGATGTTTGCTGCACGGATAGGGTTATGGTCATGATTGAGTGTCCTGGGCTGTCCTGCACACTCTGTGGGCGGCGTGTTCCATCCGGTTCCAACGCATCGCGGCGCTGAATCAACGCGCCCGTTTGACCCTACGCCGTGACGAAGATGGTGCTCAGGTCCAGATGGCCGTCCTTCAACGGCGGGCACCAGTAATAACCGCCGGTCAAGGGTGTGCTGATGCGGTACAAGCCATCGACAATCCCGTCTTCCAAGCCGCTCATGCGGCGCAGCTGTGCTTCGAACGCATCGAAGGAGTGACCGAACGCGAGAAACATCAAGCCGGCCTGGCCATTCTCGGCCCAGGGCATGGAGCGGCGTATCACGAAGGCTTCAGGGATGAAGCTTTCCTGGGCGGTGCGCTTGGTGTGGGCGGATTCGGGGGCGTCGTCGAGCTCTTCGTTGTCGCCATGGCGGCGGCCGATGATGTGGTCACGCTCTTGCGCAGGCAAGGCGGCGAAGCCATCGAGGTCGTGCTGCCATTGCTGGATCGCGGCAAAGCTGGCGCCGCTGTCGGTCAGAGCGGCTGCAACTGCCGCGTCGTCGTGGGGGTTCTCGGTGCCGTCTTCGTAATCGGTGAGGTCGAAGCCGGTCTTGTAGCGGAAGCCCTCGGTCATTTGTACCAGGCGGAACGCCGGGGCCAGGGCCTTTTCGAAGGCGCGGCTGCGCAACAGCAGTTCACCGCGATCCACGCCATGCAACCACACCCACAGCGCCTGCTGGGTGGACGGGTTGTGCGCGCCCGGTCCGCTGACGATAGGGAAGCTGCGCAGGCCTTCAATCCGAGCACCCAATGAGTCTACCAGCGGCTCGCCGAAACCGACCACCGCCATCGAATCGGCCAACTGCACCAGCGCGTCCAGCGCCTCGGGCACGGCGGCCAGGGAATCCACGGCAAAAAACAGATGGCGTGCCTGCAACGGCACCGGTGCGGCAAGAATGCCCGGCTGGTACTGACTCATGTGAACTCCTTCAAGAAAGCCGCGCAGTTTACCCAAGCCCACCGCAGGGCGTACAAGAAAGCGCGCAAGCCTTGCCATGGAGCCTCGTGTTGGGTGACTCTCTAGTCATGTTTTGCAACTATTCCAGGGGTAGCGACATGACCACCAGCAACCTGCTCGCCCAGCTGTTTCCCGCCTCGGCCGCCGACATTCCCGCGCAATTCCAGCTCGGAGCGCCTATAGAACAGCGCGATTACCTGGTCGACGGCCAACTACGCATGTGGAACGGTCCACTGGCCAACGTGCAAAGCCCGGTGCAACTGGGCGACGAGCGCGTGCATATCGGCAGCACGCCGCTGCTGGATGCCGAGACGGCCCTCACCGCCCTGGACGCCGCCGTGCGCGCCTATGACCGCGGCCAGGGTGAATGGCCAACGATGCGCGTGGTGGAGCGCATTCAGCACGTCGAGGCTTTTTTAAGACGCATGCGTGAACAACGTGATGCCGTGGTCAAGCTGCTGATGTGGGAAATCGGCAAGAATTTCAAGGACTCGCAGAAAGAATTCGACCGTACCTGCGACTACATCACCGACACCATCAATGCCCTGAAGGAACTCGACCGCCGCTCCAGCCGCTTCGAACTGGAACAGGACACCCTTGGCCAGATCCGCCGCGTACCGATGGGCGTGGCCTTGTGCATGGGCCCCTACAATTACCCGCTTAACGAAACCTTCACCACGCTGATCCCGGCATTGATCATGGGCAACACCGTGGTGTTCAAGCCGGCCAAACTCGGCGTGCTGCTGATTCGCCCGTTGCTGGAAGCGTTCCGCGACAGCTTCCCCGCCGGAGTGATCAACGTGATCTACGGCAGCGGCCGCGAAACCGTCAGTGCGCTGATGGCCAGCGGCAAGATCGACATCTTTGCGTTTATCGGCACCAACAAGGCCGCCAGCGACCTGAAAAAACTGCACCCCAAGCCGCACCGACTGCGCGCGGCGCTGGGCCTGGATGCGAAAAATCCCGGCATCGTGCTGCCTGAGGTGGACCTGGACAATGCCGTCAGCGAAGCCGTCACCGGTTCCTTGTCGTTCAACGGCCAGCGCTGCACCGCGTTGAAGATCCTGTTCGTGCACGAAGACGTGGTCGAGTCATTTATCCAGAAATTCAACAACAAGCTCGCCACGCTCAAACCCGGCATGCCCTGGGACGACGGCGTGGCGCTGACGCCCCTGCCCGAAGTGGGCAAGGTGGATTACCTCAATGCGTTGGTGGCCGATGCGGCGCAGCACGGCGCCAGGGTCGTGAATGACCATGGCGGTGAAAGCCGCGGTTCGTTCTTCTACCCGGCGGTGCTGTATCCAGTGAACCCGCAGATGCGCGTGTACCACGAGGAACAGTTCGGCCCGGTGGTACCGATCGTGCCCTACCGTGATTTGGACAAGGTGATCGACTACGTGCTGGACTCCGATTTCGGCCAGCAACTGAGCCTCTTCGGCACCAACCCGCAAGTCATCGGGCGCCTGGTGGACACCTTCGCCAACCAGGTCGGCCGGATCAACATCAACGCCCAGTGCCAGCGCGGCCCGGACACCTTCCCGTTCAACGGGCGCAAGAACTCGGCCGAAGGCACGCTGTCGGTACATGACGCGTTGCGCGTGTTCTCGATCCGTACCCTGGTGGCGACCAAGTTCCAGGAGAGCAACAAGGCGCTGGTCAGCGATATATTGCGCAACCGCGATTCGAGCTTCCTGACCACCGACTACATTTTTTAAGAGCACCCGACCGCCTATGTGAAAACAGGCTTGATGTGGGCACTGGCTTGCCTGCGATGCACGCACCTCGGTATGTCAGACACCGAGTGGATGCTATCGCAGCATAGGTATCTACACATTTTTGTAGTGAGCAGGCTTGGCGAATCGTCGCACCGCCCGCGCTGAGTGGCGAAGCCGCCCCAATAAAGACACCGCGCAGTTTCAGACAAACCAAATCGCCTGGTGTGGGGCCGCTTCGCAGCCCAGCGCGGGACAAGCCCGCTCACTACAGGAGAGTTTTCAGCCTTTGAAAGTTGTATAGATAACTATGGCTATCGCAGGCAAGCCCGCTCCCACATTGGATCGTGCACATTCATACAATCGAGGCCACTTTACTGCCAATGAACCTGCCCTTCTTCGCCCGGCGCCTGTTGCGCCCTCTGCTCGACCCCTACCGCCGTTATCGCCATGCCAGGCTGATCCACGCCGTGCGCGTGTCCATCGGCCTGCTGGCCACGATCATGCTGACCACCGGCCTCAACCTGCCCCATGGCGAATGGGCCTCGGTGACCATGCTGGTGGTGATCGGCGGGCTGCAGCACCACGGCAACATCGGCAAGAAAGCCGTGGAGCGCGCCTATGGCACCCTGATCGGTGCCAGCGTCGGCTTGCTGCTGGTGGTACAGGAGGCGTACGTCGGCCAGCCGTTGTTGACTTACCTGCTGATGTCGGTGGTGTGCGGGTTCTTTTCCTACCATGCCATCGGCAAGGGCGGGTACACCGCGTTGCTGTCGGCGATCACCGTGTTTATCGTTGCCGGCCACGGCGACAATCCGCTGTCGGATGGGTTGTGGCGCACCGTCGATATCCTGATTGGCATCGCCCTGGCCCTGGCATTTTCCTTTGCACTGCCGCTGTATGCCGTGTACTCCTGGCGCTACAACCTGGCCAGCGCGCTACGCGATTGCGCCGAGATCTATAGCCGGATCATCAATGGCGAGTCGGTTACCGATGATCAACACCTCAAGCTGCTCAACCGGCTGAACGCGGCGATGCTGCAGCTGCGCTCGCTGATGCCGTCGGTGTCCAAGGAAGTGCGCATCTCGATGACTGAGCTGGATACGATCCAGCGGCATCTGCGCCTGTGCATCAGCACCCTGGAGATTCTCGGCAATACCCGGCCCGACCCTCGCGATGAACAGGCGATGGCACGGATGCAGATGATGTTGAAGGCCGAGCACCGGCAGATTCGAGTGCAATTGGTGGGGATGGCGCGAGCGTTGAAGTCCGGCGTCACCGAGCGGTTGGAGCGGCAGAGTCACGCCAGCGGCGTTGAGCCTGTTTTGGACGTGCCGGTGTATAGCGCGCTGGACGGCTATCGGCTGCTGACTGTGCAACTGGCGCAGAATGTGGATGCGATGCGCCAGCGCCTGGCCAAGAGTGCCGGACGCTGGAAAATCTGAATTGGCAGGCAAAACTGAAAAATCTCACGCCTTGACGGATTTGAAACTTTTCACATTTAACCTTACAAAGTTTTCACGTTTTATTCACATAGCGAAACGTACTGTGAAGCCTCATCCGTTACAAACGTTGCACATCAAGCCCGCCGCCCCAGCGGGCTTTTTTTTGCCTGGCATCCGCGCTACCGCGCCGCCTTTTTCGCAGGCGCAACCGCCTGCTCGCGAATGGCCCGCTGGGTATCCAGCACCTTGGCCAATGCGTTTTGCGCCTCCGGGCTCTGCTGCGGCACGCGAATCGCCGCCGAGACCAGGGTGATCAACTTGGCCATGACTTCGGCATCCGTTGCCGGCCGCCCCAGGCTCATGGAGTTCATCAGCAGGCGCAGCTCGGTGCCGGCCATTACGCCGGAAATCGCCTTGAGGGCAAATTGCAGGCGCACCCCCAATTCGTTGCGCGGCAGGTCCGGCAAGGCCAGGGCAAACGCTTCGAAGAAACGTTGGAACACCGGCTGGTAATGCACCTTCAGGTATTCCTGGATAAACGGCGAGGTGTCGCTGTAGACCCGCCCCAGAAAGCGGATAAACGAACGCCCTTCGCCACTGGCACTGGCTGGATCGCTACGTTCCAGGCCCATGGCCGGGGCGAACAGCACACCGAGCAAGGTGTCGCAATCGAGCGGGCCATCCGATTCGGCCTCACAGCGTGCCAGCAGTTCCAGGCGCTGCTCATTGAGCGGCTCCAAGCGCTGCATCAGCAGGGTTTTCATCAGGGAATCCTTGTCCCCGAAGTGGTAGTTCACCGCAGCCAGGTTCACCTGGGCGCGCTCGGTAATCTGCCGCAACAAAACCGCGTCGTATCCGTACTTGATGAAGAGAGCTTCTGTCGCATCCAGCAATCGAGTCTTGGTAATGTTCGGAGCGCTGACTTTCTTCGCGACCATAGAGATTCCACGGGAAAAATTGTTTAAAAATATAATTTGATTTTTTTATACCGGGGCCTTCGTTCGAAAGCAAGCAATGGCGCGTCGCCCTGTGCTTGAAAGCCTTGGACAACGGGCTCATCAAGGGTAATCGCCGGGCTTTTCGCTGCCCTCTTTGCCCCCTGAAATGTGCCTTTCCCAGCGGTAAAACCGCTCTATGCCGACGGCTGGCGAAGCCGCTGGAACGCGGTTAGTATTCAAACAATGTTTTAAAAACAAGAAACAAAACCGGCCAGTATGCATTCCCAAGCCGCCCCGCTAACTTGTTACAAGGCTTTACCGGGGCGACACAGGCGGCGTCGAGGCTGAAGGCGTATTCATGACAGATACCCGGGCGCACCCAAGCTTGATTTCCCTGCAAGGCATCGGCAAAAGCTATCAGCTGGCCGGGCAACACCTGTCCATTCTCAATGATGTCTGCCTGACCATCGCCAGCGGTGACAGTTGCGGCATCCTCGGCGCGTCCGGTTCAGGCAAAAGCACGCTGCTCAATATCCTCGGCCTGCTGGACTTGCCCAACCGTGGTCAGTACCACTTTGCCGGCCACGACATCTTCACCGCCACGCCTGATCAATTGGCGGCCATCCGCAACCAGCAGATCGGCTTCGTGTTCCAGAGTTTCAACCTGCTGCCACGCCTCAGCGCCCTGGACAACATCGCCCTGCCCTTGAGTTATCGCGGCGTATCGCGCCATGAGTCGGTGGAGCAAGCCTTGCGCATGCTCGAACAAGTCGGCCTGGCCGACCGCGCCCACCACCGCCCCGCCGACCTTTCCGGCGGCCAGCGCCAGCGGGTCGCCATCGCCCGTGCACTGGTGGGCAAGCCGTCGGTGATACTGGCCGACGAACCCACCGGCAACCTCGACAGCACCACCGCCCAGGACATCATGGAGCTGTTGCTGGCGTTGAACCGCGAGCAACAGGTCACGCTGATCATCGTCACCCACGACCCGCACATCGCCGAGCGCCTGGAGCGCAAGATCCTGGTGCGCAACGGCGTGGTGCAAGAGGCCGGGCGTCCATGACCCGGCAGGTCGAACAGAACCTCAGCCAACTGCTGCATGAAGCCTTCGTCAGCCTGCGCACCCTGGGCAAGCGTTCGATCCTGGCGCTGCTGGGTATCGTGATCGGCAGTTCGTCGGTGGTGGCGTTGATCAACATCGGCCATAACGCGGCGGTGGATGCCGCGATGATTTTCAAGGACATGGGCACCGATACCCTGATCGCCCAGTTCCCGCCCAAGGCCGGCAGCAGCCTGCCGATGCCCGCGCGCCTGGACCTTCAAGCCGTGCGCCGGAGCGTGCCCGGCATTGCCCATATCGGCGCGCTCACTTTGTTCAGCGGGCCGATTGTATTCCACGGCCGTACCGTCAACGCCAACTTCGTCGGCAGCACAGCGGGTATCAAGGACGCGATGCGCCTGGCGGTGCAACAGGGGCGTTTCCTGTCGAGCTTCGATAGCCATGAAACCTACGCGGTGATCGGCGACCAGGTGGCCCAAGCCCTGGGTGCGCCGGGCGACCCGCTACGACTGGGCGATCGTGTGCGCATCAACGACTACCTGTTCCTGATCGTGGGCATCCTGCGCAGCCAGCCGCGCGCGATGCTGATGCCGGTGCAGGCCAACGAATCACTGTTCATCCCCGCCGAAGGCATGCGCCGCATCTATGCCACGCCGCAGATCGGCAACGTGATCATCCGCGCCGCGCCCGGCCAGGACATGGAACGCGTTGCCCGGGACGCCGCCACCGCCCTGCAACCGCAACTTCCCGACCACGATGTGGACATCCAGGTGCCCCAGCAAATGATCGACGGCATGACCCGGCAAAGTCGCACGTTCGCCTACCTGCTGCTGGCCCTGGGGGCGATCTCCCTGGTGGGCGGCGGCGTCGGCGTGATGAACGTGATGCTGATGAACGTCTCGGAGCGCCGTCGCGAAATCGGCATCCGCATGGCCCTCGGCGCGCGCCAGCGGGATATCCGCAACCTGTTCCTGCTCGAAGCCGTGACCCTCACCGCGGTTGGCGCACTCTGTGGTGCGGTGCTGGGCATGACCGCCGCCTGGCTGTACGCCTGGCTATCGGGCTGGGAATTTGCCCTGGCCGTCGCCGCCCTGCCGCTCGGGGTGGGCAGTACGTTGCTGGTGGGGTTGTTCTTTGGCATCTACCCGGCGGTTTCGGCCTCGCGGTTGCAGCCGGTGGAGGCCTTGCGCGATGAGTAGATGGCTGCTGTGGCTGGCGCTGGTCAGCCTGCCGGGCGCGGCCGCCGACGTGGTGATCAAGCCGTCGGCGCCGAGTACCACGCGCAGCGGCTACGACCGGGGCGTGTCGTTGAATGCCCAGGCCACCACCATGACCCTGGGCGATGCGGTCTACCTGGGCCTGCGCAACAACCCGGCGATTCGCAGCGCGTACCTGCAACGGGTGGCGCAGAAGTTCGACCTGCGCGTGGCCGAAGATGTGTTCAAACCCAAGCTCACCCTCAACAGTTCCTACCGCGGCAGTCGTGGTTCGGCCGACAACGCACGCAATGCCAACGTCGCGCCGGCCACCAGTTTGCTCGGCGAGTACGGTACGCGCCTGAGCATGGCCTGGACCCAGCAACTGAACAATGCCGACCGCGCCGGCCGCTACCGCAGCGACGGCCTCGACCTGGCGATCATCCAGCCGCTGCTGCGTGGCGCCGGCTGGGACGCCACCACCGCGCCGCTGCGCCTGTCGCGCCTGTCGGAGCAGGCCAACCGCTTGAACCTCAAGGCCACCGTCGCGCAGACCATCAGCCAGATCATCGGCACCTACCGCGAGCTGTTGCGCGCCCAGGAGCAGCTGAGCATCGTGCAGGACGCGCTCAAGCGCTCCACGACCTTGCTGGAAGTGAACAAAGCGCTGATCAGCGCCGGGCGCATGGCCGAATTCGAAATCGTACAGACCGAAGCCGATATCGCTACCCAGCAACTGGGCGTGGAAGAAGCGCAGAACCAACTGGACGCCAGCCGCCTCGCGCTGCTGCGCCTGTTGGCCCTGGATCTGTCCACGCCGATTCGCGCCACCGAAGCCCTGGAGGCCAGGCCCATGCAGATCGACAAGGGCCAAGCCTTCAACCTGGCGCAGAACCAGCAGCCGGAATACCTCGCCGCCCTGCTCGGCAGCCAGCAGGCCGACCTCAACCTGGTGATCGCCAAGGACTCCGGGCGCTGGCAGGTGGACCTGGTAGCCGGCGCGAACCAGGTGCGCGACGCCTACAATAACGACACCGGCAGCAGCAACAACCGAACCTGGGACAGCTACGCCGGAGTACAGGTGCAGATTCCCATCGGCGATATCAGCACGCGCCAGGCCGAAGTACGCGCACGGGTCAACGTGGAGGACCAGGAGATCCGCATCACCGAGGCACGCCAGGAGCTGGAGCGCAGCGTCAACGATGTAGTGCGCGACCTCGGCACCCGCTGGCGCCAGTATGAAATCTCCCAGCGCGCCGTGGAATTGTCACGGCGCAAGATCCAGATCGAACGGGAAAAACTCAGCGCCGGACGCTCCACCAACTTCCAGGTGCTGAGCTTCGAGACCGACCTGCGCAACGCCGAAAATGCGCAGCTCAATGCGCTGATCGCTTATTTGAACGCCCAGACCCAGCTCGACTTGACCCTGGGCATGACGCTGGAAAGTTGGGAAATCGCCCTCAATGACTACTAATCACAAACGCCTGCTGGGCGCTGTACTTATCCTGCTGCTGTGCGGCGCGGGCCTGGCCCTGCGCAGTCCGGCATCCGACCCGGCCACGGCCACCGAGCAATGGTTGGCGGTAGAGCCCGACGCGCTGGTGCACCAGATCGGCCTGGTGGGCAAGATCGAGCCCGACACCACCGTCACCCTTACCGCGCCGTTCGACGGCAATGTGCAAGCCAACCTGGTCGAGCAAGGCCAGCGGGTCGAGGCCGGCCAAGTGCTGTTGCGCATGGACCCGGCCACCCTGGAGGTGCAACTGCGCGACGCCCTCTCCGCCCAGCTCAAGGCGCGGCGCACCGTGCAGGAGATGCAGGATTGGGACAACGGCCCCGCTGTCAGCCGTGCCCGCCGTAGCCTGCGCACCGCCGAAATGACCGCCGGCAACACCCGGCGCAAACTCGCCGAAAGTGAAAACCTGTTTCAGCGCGGCATCATCCCGCGCAATGAGCTGGACGACCTCAGGCAACAGACCCAGCAGCAACAACTGGACCTCGCCTCCGCCCGCAGCGAGCTGCAGCAGGCCATCGACCAGGGCAAGGGCGAATACCGCCAGATCGCCGATATGGAGCTGACCAACGCCACGGTGAAATACGAGGCCCTGCGCACGTTGCTCGAAGGCCGGGAAGTCAAGGCGCCGTTCTCCGGCATCGTGGTACCGCCGCCCGGCAATCCCTCGGCCCAGGGTGGCGGCGGCAGCAACAATGCCCCGGTGCAGGCCGGCAGCAAGGTCAGCCAGGGCCAGGTGCTGTTTGGGCTGGCGAATATCGAGCGGCTGAAAATCGTCGCCAAGGTGTCGGAGCTGGACATCAACCAGTTGCACCAGGGCCAGGCAGTGGAAGTGTTGGGGGATGGTTTCGAGGGTGAGCGGCTGACCGGCTCCGTCAGCGTCGTGAGCGGCTTGGCGGTCGCCAGCGACAGCCAGGGCAGTGCGCAATTCCCGGTGACCTTGTCGATTCCCCGGCTCACGCCCCAACAGCTGCAACGCGTGCGGTTGGGGATGAGCGCGCGCTTGACCATCGTGACCTACAACAACGCACAGGCAATCGTGATTCCAAGCCAGGCCATCGGGCCGGACATGACGGTCCAATACCGCGAGGCGATGGATAAACCGGTGGAGCGGGTGAAGGTGACAATCGGGCAATCGACGGCGCAGGGGGTCGAGGTGTTTGGGCTAAAGTCCGGACTTGTGAAAATCCCAAGATAAATGAAGAACCTAATGTGGGAGCGGGCTTGCTCGCGAATGCGGTGTATCAGCCAGAGATGTATTGGCTGACACACCGCATTCGCGAGCAAGCCCGCCCCCACATTTAGATGCGTGTCAGCTTGGCGGCCAGCGCCTTGGCCTGAATCGCCACATCGGTCACCGCCGTGCTCTCCCACCACATCCCCCGCAACGGCGGGCCCATCGCAAACAGCCGCCCACTCACCTGCCCCTGGGCATCCAGCACCGCGCCCGAAGCATCCGCCGCAATCCCCAACGCCAATGGCCCAGGCCGGATCAACCCGCGCTTGAGCAACTGCTGCGGCAACGGCCGAGCCACGCGGCGCCAGTCGTATTCGATGCCGCTGGAGTTGATCAGCGCCGCACCTGACACCTGCGTGATCGCGTGCTCGCCGCGGTAACGCAAGCGAATGGTCACGCCTTCAACCGAAGGCACCAGGCCTTTGAAGGAAGCAGCCCGAATCCGCAACCGCCCTGCTTCATACAGCCGCGCCACCAGCTGCGCGCTCAACGGTGGCGAGCGGTGGTGATGGCTTTCCCACCAGGGGCGCACGTGGCGCACGAACTGACGTTTTTCACGCTCGCTGGCCTGGCTCCACAACCGACCGATATGCGCACGCACCGTGTCCAACGGCGCCTGCCAATCGATGCCCTGCGCTTGCGCGCTGCGGCACTGGCCACGCACTTCGCGCAGCAATTGCAGGGGGCTGCGCAGGCTGTGGTCTTCGCCGAGAAAATCCACCCAGCCCGGCGGTTGCCGGCGCACATGGGGGAGCAGGCCGTGGCGTGAAAAAACTTCGATGGGCCCACGGTGCCCGGCCTGTTCCAGGGACACCACCGCGTCGACCATGGTCAGCCCGGAACCGATGATCAGCACCGGCGCGTGCGGGTCGATCCGGGTCATCGCCGCCACGTCCCAGGGGTCTACCGCCGCTGCGTTCAAACCGTTGGGTTCGGTCTGCGGCGTACGCGCCGCCGGGAACATGCCGGTGGCCAGTACCGCCAACGCACCACGCAGTTGCTGGCCGTCATCCAGGGTCAGCACGGTTGATGCGGCATCCACCTGCAGGTCGACCACTTCGCCGCGCACATGCTCGACGCTGGACGCGGACTGCGCCTTGGCTTCGGCCAAACGTTGCTGGGCGTACAACCCGAATATCCCGCGGGGCGGAAACAGTTCGCTGATCGGCACAGGCTGCTGCGCCGACTCGGGCCAGCCGCCGGCGCCGATATAGTCGGTGAGCCATTGGGTCAGGTCGTCGGCATTGTCCGGGTCGACGCTCATGCGCGCCGCATTGCCGTTCAGGGTGTGGCCCAGCTCGACGGCGCTGTAGGCCTCGCCCCGGCCGAGTTCGGCGCGCGGCTCGATCACCAGGACCCGGCGCGTGCCCGGCAGGCGCAGCAGTTGCACGGCCAGCATCGTGCCGCTCAGGCCGCCGCCGATGATCAACACATCGGCGTTGCGGGTGGATTCAGTCATGCGCGGTTGCCCTTAGTGTTTGCCCAGGTAAATGCCATGCAAATCGCCCCGCGCCAGCAGTTCAGCGGCGCTGCCGCTTAGGGCCACGCGCCCAGTATCCAGCACATAGCCGTGGGACGCATAGCTGAGCGCGACGTTGATGTTCTGCTCGGCGATCAAAAAGCTCACCTGCTGTTCGCGGTTGAGTTGCGCAACGATCTCGAAGATCTCCTGCACGATCATAGGCGCCAAACCCATGGACGGCTCGTCGAGCAGTACCAAAGTAGGACGCGTCATCAATGCCCGACCGATCGCGACCATTTGTTGCTCGCCGCCGGAGGTAAGCCCGGCGCGGGTGTGACGCTTGGTCTTGAGCCGGGGAAACCAGGCATAGATGCGCTCGAGGTCGTGCTCCATGTCCCTGCGGCTCAGGCGCCGAACAAAGCCGCCGCTGCGCAGGTTGTCCTCCACGGTCAGTTGGCCGAACACATGGCGCCCTTCCAGCACATGCACCATACCCTGGCGCACGCGCTGGCTGGGGTCGATGCCGGCCAGGTCGGCGCCCGCGTACTCGATCACGCCACGGCTGACCTCGGCCCGCTCGGCACGCACCAATCCGGAGATCGCCTTGAGCGTGGTGCTCTTGCCGGCGCCATTGACACCGAGCAACGCCACGATAGCGCCCTTGGGCACGCTCAGCGATACCCCGGCCACGGCGAGGATCGCGCCGTCGTAAATGACTTCGATATCATTGACCGTCAGCAGCGACGGGCTGGCGGAAACGGTGGCGGGTTGGCTCATGGTTTATTCATCCCCGGTGCAGGTGCGCGGCGTCAGGCCTTTTTCCTTGGCGAACGCGGCGGATTTTTCATCGATCAACGGGCGCAACAGGGCGCGGTCGGCGGCGATCCAGTCGCTGATCAGCGTCCAGTTGGCGCCGTCCCACTGCTGCACCCGCGCCGAACCGCCGCCCTCGTGGTCACGGCACGACAGCTTGAGGTTCTGCATCAGGCCCAGGTAGCCCATGTCTTTCAAGCGTGCGTCATCAATGTTCAGGTGCTCCAGGCCCCAGCGGCCTTCCTCGCCGTTGAGTGGGCGCTTGCCGAATTTGGCCTGGGCAGTACGGATCGCTTCCACTGCCACGGCGGCGTTCACCAGGCCGGAGTTGTAGTAGACGCTGCCGAAGTTTTTCAGGTCCTTGAGATCACTGTGGCCCTTGTCGAGCACGAACTGCTTGAGGCGTTTGTGGATCTCGAAGTCGGCGCCCGCCGGGTACGGCGTGAGCGCCAGGTAACCCTTGGCTGCGGCGCCGGCCGGCAATACATCCTCGCTGGAACTGGCCCAGATATCCCCGATGATATGGTCCACCGGAAAGCCGAAGCGCGCGGCGGTCTTCACCGCCACCGGCGTGGACACGCCCCAGGTGCGCAGGAACACCCAATCGGGGTTGGCCTGGCGCACCTGGCGCCATTGCGCGGATTGCTCGTTGCCGGGGTCGGCGACGGGAATCTGGATATTTTCAAAGCCGTACTTCTCGGCGAGCAACTTCAGCGGGCCGAGGGTTTCGCGACCGTAGGCCGAGTCGTGGTAGACCGTGGCGATCTTCTTGCCCTTGAGTTTGTCGAAACCGCCTTCGCGCTGGGCGATGTAGTTAACCAATGTCGACGCCTCGCTGTAGAAGGTCAGCATCACCGGGAAGTTATACGGGAACACCGTGCCGTCGGTGGCTTCGGTGCGGCCGTAGCCGAGGGTGATCAGCGGGATCTTGTCCACCTCCGCCCTTTCGCTGAGCGCATAGGCCGCCGGCGCGCCGTTGGGCTGGTACACCGCGACCGGCGCGCCATCCAGGCCATTCTTGAAGCGCTCGTAGCACTCGATGCCCTTCTCGGCCGTCCATTCGGTCTCGCATTCCTGCCACACCAGCTTGACGCCGTTGATGCCGCCTTCGACCTCGTTGATATAACGCAGGTAATCGATCATCCCGGCCCACACCTGCACGCCGCTGGAGGCATAAGCGCCCACACGGTAGGTGGCCAGGGGAATGAATTGCTGGTCCGGCGAAGCCATTGCCTGGGGTACGGCGCCGGCCACTGCGGCCAGCGCAAACGCGGCGCCGACCAGGGAACGTTTCAAGGATGCACGCATGGAGATTCTCTTTTATGGATTAGAAACGCAGCGGCCACTGCCGCAGCCGATCGCGAAGGTTGTGCAGCAGGCGAACCAACCCTTCGGGTTCCTTGATCAGGAACACGATGATCAACACGCCAAAGATGATTTTCTGCAGGTTCTGCAACTGCCCCGCATCCACCGAGCCGCCGAACAATGCCTGCCCGGCATGGCTGAGGAAGATCGGCAGCAAACTGATGAAGGCCGCGCCGACGAAGTTGCCGGCGATGCTGCCCATGCCGCCGATAATGATGATGAACAGGATCTGGAACGAGCGGTTGATATCGAAACTGCTGGCGCTGGCCGTGCCCAGGTAGGCAAAGGCCCACAGCGCGCCGGCCAGCCCTAAGTAAAACGAGCTGACCGCAAACGCCAGGCGCTTGTAGCGCACCACCGCAATGCCGACCACGGCGGCGGCGGTGTCCATGTCGCGGATCGCCATCCAGTTGCGCCCGACCTGGCTGCGCACCAGGTTGATGGCGGTCCAGGTCAGCAGCAGCACCGTCACCAGGGTCAGCAGGTAACGGCCCAGCGGCGTGTTGAGGTCATGACCGAACAGCGCCAGCTTCGGCGCGGAGATGGTGCCGGACGAGCCATAGTTGTAGAACCAGGGGAATTTGACGAACAGCCATTCCAGGAAGAACTGCGCGGCCAGCGTGGTGACCATCAAATAGAAGCCTTTAATTCGCGAGCTGGGCAGGCCGAACAGCAGCCCCACCAACGCGCTGATAACCCCACCGCCGAGCAATGCCACCGGCAAGCCCAGCTCCGGCAGGCGCAGCAAGAACCCATAAGTGGCAAACGCGCCGACGGCCATGAAGCCGGCGGCACCCACCGAGGTTTGCCCGGTGTAGCCGGTGAGCAGGTTCAAGCCCAACCCGGCCAACGACAGCACCAGGAAGGGAATCAGGATCGCATTGAGCCAATAATCATTGCCCCACAGCGGCACCCCGATAAACGCCAGCGCCAACAGGCCGATCAGGCCCCAGGGAATGCGCCGCTGGATCAGCAGCAACGGTGCGGTGTCTTGAGCAACGGGAATCGACATGGTTTCAGACTCGCTCGATGGCGCGCTCGCCGAACAGGCCGGCGGGACGGATATACAGGAAGGCCAGGGCCAATACGTAGGCGAACCACGGCGTGATGCCACCGCCGATCAGCGGGCCGATATACACCTCGGCGAGGTTTTCCGCCGCGCCGACAATCAGCCCGCCGACAATCGCCCCACCTATCGAGGTAAAACCACCGATGATCAACACCGGCAGGGCCTTGAGCACCACCAGCGACAATGAAAATTGCACGCCCTGACGCGCGCCCCACAGCAGCCCCGCCACCAGCCCGACAATCCCGGCCACCGCCCAGACGATCTGCCAGATGCGGTTTAGGTTGATGCCGATGGACAGCGCCGCCGTGGTGCCATCCGCCACCGCACGCAGCGAGACGCCGATGCGGGTCTTGTTGAACAGCAGCGCCAATACCGTCACAAGCACCACCGCGGCAGCGGCGGCGATCAGGTCGAACTGGCTGAGCATCAGTGGGCCAACGAACAGCGGCACGTCGTCGATGCCCAGGTCCAGCGCGCGCACTTGCGAGCCCATCAAGCCTTGGGCCAGGCCTTCGATGATGAACGAGAGGCCGAGGGTGGCCATGAACAAGGTGATTTGCGAACGGTTCACCAGCGGTCTCAAGACCAGACGCTCGATCAGCAACGCGCCGACGATCATCACGATCACGGTCAGCAGCAGCGCCAGGGCAAACGGCACGCCCTGGTCGTGCAGGCTGACGAAGGTCAGCGCGGCGAACAGCAGCATGGAACCCTGAGCGAAATTGAACACGCCGCTGGCCTTGTAGATCAGCACGAAGCCGATGGCGACCAGCGAATACATGGTGCCGGCGAGCAGGCCGCCGAGCAGGGTTTCGAAGAAGAAGGTCATGCGTGTGGAACTCCCAGGTACGCCGCGATCACCTCGGGGTTGGCTTGCACTTCGCTCGGTGTGCCATCGCCGACCTTGCGCCCGTAGTCGAGCACCACCACGTGGTCGGACAGGCCCATGACCACGCCCATGTCGTGCTCGATCAACACCACGGTGGTGCCGAGGTCGCGGTTCACGTCGGCGACGAAGCGTGCCATCTCCTGTTTTTCCTCGGCGTTCATGCCGGCCATGGGTTCGTCGAGCAGCAGCAAGCTCGGTCCTGCGATCAGTGCGCGGCCCAGTTCCACGCGTTTTTGCAGGCCGTACGACAGGTTACCGACCAGCACATCCCGGTGCGCTTGCAGTTCAAGCAACTCGAGAATGCCCTGGCCACGCCGGCGGAACGCCAAGGCTTCGCGCCGCGCGCGGGGCAAGCCGAGGGCTTGTTCGATGAAGCTGCTGCGCATATGCCGCGACAGGCCGGTGAGGATGTTGTCGAGCACGCTCATTTTCTTGAACAGCGCGTTGTTCTGGAACGTTCGGCCAATGCCTCGGCGCGCTGCGCCCAACGGGTCGATGCGGTGCAAGTGTTGGTCTTCGAACACAATCTCACCGGCATCAAAGCGGTACACGCCATTGAGCACATTGAGCAGCGAGCTTTTACCCGCGCCGTTGGGCCCGATCAGCGCGCAAATCTCACCGCGCGCCACATCAAAGGACAAAGCATTGATCGCCTTGACGCCCTTGAACGACAGCGAGATATCGCGCACCTGGAGAATGGCTTGGCTCATGCGATGTCCCGTTTGAATTCGGCCAGCCACGTTGGCTGCGCAGTGGCTTTAAGCGGTTGCCAGATGTAGGCCAGGCGCTGGAAACCCAGCAGCGTGCGCACGCGGTTTTTCAGCAGACGCCGCAGGCCGCTCTGCGGATGGGCGATGGCCCACTCGCACAGGCGCCGGCGCCAGGTACCGTGGGGCGCCAGGCGGCTCTCGATCTCATCGGCCAGGTGCTGCAAGCGGGCGGGCGACAACAGCAGGCCGGTGGGCGCCACCTCGCTGCGATCACGCCGTGCCGAGGCCGGGCTTTCCGGGAAGGCCAGGCCATGGCCGGTGTTTAGCCATTGCTCCAGCAGCACCGCAAGGCCGCCCTGCCAACCGGTGCCCTCTTCGCTCCACAGTGCGGTCTCATCGCTGATTTTTCTCCAGCGTACAAGACGTTGCGCGGGAGCGACCGGGCCGAGTAACTGGGCAAAATCCAGCAGATTGGCAGACTGCCAATGCGCTATTTGCCGGCGGCCTTGCACATAAGAATGGGTGGGGCGAATGCGCCACAGGTGTTGCTGCAGCGCCTCGGGCTCCAGGTCATCGGCCAGGGTCAACACCTGCCCCCCGATGGAGTGGGCCGCCAGGGCCAGCAGCACCACGTTCGGCTCGAACGAACCGCTGAGGGCCAAGCGCGAATGCTCGCTGAAACCCTGCTGGCGCAAGCCGTCGGCCAGGCGTTCTACGTCACGTAATGCGTCGATCCAGCGCCACGCATACCACTGGCCCTGGCGCTTATGACGCAGAGCAGTGTGCAACGGCGTGATCTGCGCCCAGTGCCGCAGGTGGTCCAAGGCCTTGGGCAAGTCACCGAGCAGCTCGGCGGGCCATTCCAAGGTCAGTGGGCGTTTGAGTTCGTGCACGCTCATAGGGGGGTTCCTATTGGTGTTCAAGCGTGCGGTGGTCCGCTGGCTATAAGGGGAATGACTGTGTGTTGCACGAGTCGTGCCTAGCCGCGAAGTCAGCGATTCTTGGGGGGAACGCCGTGGTGCGACGCGCGCAGAGAGTGGCAAAGGAACAGATTGTTTATTCGATGTTGCGGGATAAACACTTTGGAATGATGTATGAAGCGTGCGGTGGTCCGCTGGGCGGGGATCGATCAAACAATGACGATCACATGTGGGAGCTGGCTTGCCTGCGATAGCCATAGGTATCTACACAACTTTGGCTCGCCGCTGAAACCGCAGTGAATGGGCTGTTGTGGCGAGCGGGCTTGTCCCGCGTTGGGCTGCGAAGCAGCCCCAGTTAGCAGAATGCGGTGTATCAGACATTCCGCAGAGGTTGGTTTTAGGGCTGCTTCGCAGCCCAACGCGGGACAAGCCCGCTCGCCACACGGGAACTCGCCTGCCTTTGCAAAGTTGTGTAGGTACCTATGCTGCGATAGGGTGGTTCAGGCGGATATGTATCAACCGACAGGCCGCTATCGCAGGCAAGCCAGCTCCCACATTGATCGGATTCGCCAGTTAGAGAGCAGTGGCCTTGAGGTCACGGTAGCCGGCGCCCGGGTGGTTTGGCGCGAGTCGCGCGCCGTCGCCGAACAGCTTCTCGCGCAACGTGCCCTTGGCATATTCGGTCTTGTACACGCCGCGCTTCTGCAACTCCGGCACCAGCAGGTCGACGGCGTCGATGAAGGTTTCGTGGGTCAGTGCATAGGCCAGGTTGAAGCCGTCCACATCGGTCTCTTCGACCCATTCCTGCAACAGGTCCGCCACGGTTTGCGGGCCGCCGACCAACAGGGGGCCGAAGCCGCCGATGCCAACCCAGTCGGCCAGTTCGTTCGGCGTCCATACCTTGTTCGGGTCCGCCGTGGAGAACGCTTCGACGGCGGATTGAATGGCGTTGGTGTGCACATGCTTGAGCGGCTCATCCGGCTTGAACCGGCTGAAGTCGATGCCGGTCCAGCCGGAGATCAGCGCCATGGCGCCTTCATAACTGACGTAGGATTTGTAGTCGTCGAACTTGGCTTTGGCCTTGGCATCGGTCTCGCCGACGATGACGGTCTGCAAGTTGAAGATCAGGATTTTCTTCGGGTCGCGTCCCGCCTCGGCGGCACGGCGGCGGATATCGGCGACGGTCTTTTTCAGCAATACCTTGGACGGCGCGGCGACGAACACGCACTCGGCTTGTTCGGCCGCAAACTGCTTGCCGCGGCTGGACGCACCGGCCTGGTAGAGCACCGGCGTGCGCTGCGGCGACGGCTCGCACAGGTGAATGCCCGGCACTTGGAAGTGTTTGCCGACATGCCGAATCTCGTGGATCTTGCTCGGGTCGCTGAAAATCCGGCGCTCGCGGTCGCGCACTACGGCGCCTTCTTCCCAACTGCCCTCCCAGAGCTTGTAGCAAACCTGCAGGTATTCCTCGGCATAGTCGTAGCGTGCGTCGTGCTCGGTCTGGGCTGTCTGGCCGAGGTTCTTGGCACCGCTTTCCAGGTAAGACGTGACGATGTTCCAGCCAATGCGGCCCTTGGTCAGGTGATCGAGGGTGGAGAGGCGGCGCGCGAACGGGTACGGATGTTCGAACGATAACGAAGCCGTCAGGCCGAAACCCAGGTGTTCGGTGACCAATGCCATCGGTGCGATCAGCGACAACGGGTCGTTGACCGGCACCTGGGTCGCCTGGCGAATCGCTGCGTCGCCGTTGCCGTTGTACACGTCATAGATGCCCAGCACGTCGGCGATGAACAGGCCATCGAACTTGCCGCGCTCGAGGATTTTGGCGAGGTCGGTCCAGTATTCCAGGTCCTTGTACTGCCACGAACGGTCGCGCGGGTGTGCCCACAGGCCAGGGGATTGGTGGCCGACGCAGTTCATGTCGAAGGCATTCAAGCGGATTTCACGGGACATCAAAGCACTCCGTTGAGGTGGTAGTTGCCGACGATCTGGTATTTCCAGCGCAACGGATCATCCAGGGTGGGCGGCAACGCGGTGCGTTGGCCGGTCAGTTCGAACTCGGCGTTGCTCGCGGCGATCAAGGCTTCGGCGGCTGCGATCTGCGCTTCGGTGACGGCGACCGGGCTGGGGTGGGTTTCAGCGCGTTCGAACAACGCCGCGGCCACCTCGACGCGGATCTGCAAGTCACCGAAGCGGCTTATCACGTAGGGGTCGTCGCTTTTCTCGACATGGCGTCGGGTGCTGTCCAGCAGTTGGCGCGCAAGCTTGAGTACGGTCATGGGCTAAGCCTCCTCAGTTCCAGGCGTGGCGCGCGGGTTTCACGCCGTTGAGCACGAAATTGCCGATCAGGTGGTACTTCCAGCGGGCCGGGTCGTGCAGGGTGTGGGTGCGCGCGTTACGCCAGAAGCGGTCAAGGTTGTGTTTGCCGGTGACCGAGCGGGTGCCGGCCAGTTCGAAGAGTTTGCTGCTGGCCAGCAACGCGGTTTCGGCCGACAGCACCTTGGCCTGGGCGACCACCAGCGAGGCGTGGGCCACGCTGTCTTCACTGGGTTCGGCGAGGGCACGGTCCACGGCCTGGCCTGCTTTGGCGAGGATGGCTTCGGTGCCGTGTACGCGCCACTCCAGGTCGCCGATAGTGGCGATGGTGAACGGATCCTGCCAGCCATGATCTTGCTGGCTGTCGATCCACGGCCGCGCCTGGCGTGCGTGGAGCTTGGCCTGCTCCAGCGCGCCGAGGGCGATGCCGGTGTCGACGGCAGCCTGGATGATCTGCGAGATCGGGCCGTTGGCGGTGGGTTGGTCGAATGCCAGGTGCGCAGGAATCACGGCACTTAATGGCACCGTCACACCGTCAAGGGTCACGCCGCCGCTGGCCGTGGTGCGCTGGCCGAAGCCGTCCCAGCTGTCGACTACCGTCAAGCCCTGGGCATCGCGTTCGACCAAGGCGATAAACGCCTGGCCGTGTTCGTCGTTGCCCACCGTAGGCACGAGGTGGGCAAACAGCGCACCGGTGCAGTAGAACTTCTCACCATTGATCTGCGCGATATCGCCATGGAAGCGAATCTGGGTGTCGAAGGTGCCGGCGTTCTTGCTCTTGGCCTCGGAGAAGGCATTGCCGAAACGGTAGCCGGCCAGCACCTTGGCGAAGTAATGGCGCTTTTGTTCCTCGGTCGCGGTTTGCAGCAGGATGTCGACCACGCCCAGGTGGTTCTGTGGAATCTGCCCCAATGAAGGGTCGGCGGCGGAGATCAGTTTGATCACCTCGGCCACGGTCACATAGGACACTTCGGCACCGCCGTAGGCCTTGGGCACAGTGATGCCCCACAGGCCACTGGCGGAGAATTCGTCGAGCTCGGCCACCGGCAGGCGCCGGTCACGGTCGCGCTCGCTGGCGCCGACAGCAAAGCGCGCGGCCAGGCGCGTGGCGACTTCGATGGCCTCCGCGTCCGAGCGGATGATATGGGCAGGGTGTTGAGGGTGGGCTGACATGGGCCGACTCCAGGCTCCGATGGGATGACCTGGGTGATTGCAGGAGTCGTGCCTGAATTTAATCGTCAGTAAAATCAGCAGGTTGCCGGTAAATCAGCGCAGTAGAAAGCTTTTCAAACCAGCAAAGTGTCCGTTCACTGTTGCCTGGCGAACAGTCAGATCACCACCGTACGCACGAAGCACACCGCCACTTCACCGGCGTTGCGATAGCCGTGGGACTGGCGGCTGGCGAACATGTAGAACTCACCGGCGGCCACGTGTTTTTCTTCGTCGTCGAGTATCAGGGTCAGTACGCCCTCGTACACGAACAGTTGCACGCTCCAGCCTTCGGGGTCGGGTTCAGGGCTGTAGCGATCACCGGGTTCCAGGCGCATCTCCCACAATTCGACTTCGCGCCGGGCGTTGGCCTTGGCCAGCAACACGGCTTTGCTGCCGGGGATGTCACCGGCCCAGGCCAGCTCGTTGATGCGGCTGTGGTCGGGAGCGTCCGGCGCCTGGATCAGGTCACTGAACGCCACGTCCAGGGCTTCGGCCACGCGGTCGAGGGTGGACAGGCTGACATTCTTCTCCCCCGCCTCGATCGCCACCAGCATGCGCCGGCTGACACCGGACTTTTCCGAGAGCGCGGTCTGGCTCAAGTCGGCGGCGTGGCGCAGGCGACGAACATTCTGGCTGACGTGCTGCAGGACCGAGGCCCGGTGTGGATTTTCTTTGTGCACTATATTGCTCAATGGGTGGGTGTGCGCAGTATACTGCCCAGCGTGCGCCGCATTGTGCGGTCCGTGCCTTTGCCATGCAAGACCAGAGCCGCCATGACCACCCCAACTTCCCCTTCGCGTTTCAACCGTTTGAGCAAAGCCGAATGCATCCTGGTGTTCATCACGATGATCTGGGGCGGTACGTTTTTGCTGGTGCAGCACGCCTTGACCGTCAGCGGGCCGATGTTTTTCGTCGGCCTGCGCTTTGCGGCCGCGGCTATTGTGGTCGGTTTTTTCACTTTGCACACCTTGCGTGAACTGACCCTGCTGGAGCTGAAGGCCGGGGTCTTCATCGGTGCAGCGATCATGTTTGGCTACGGCTTGCAGACTATCGGCCTGCAGAGTATTCCCAGCAGCCAGTCGGCATTCATTACCGCGTTATATGTGCCGTTCGTGCCGTTATTGCAGTGGCTGGTTTTGGGAAGGCGCCCGGCGCTGATGCCGAGCATCGGTATCATGCTGGCGTTTACCGGTTTGATGCTGCTGACCGGGCCGGCCGGCGCCTCCTTCAATTTCAGCCCCGGCGAAATCGCCACGCTGATCTGCGCAATGGCAGTCGCGGCAGAGATCATCCTGATCAGCGCCTATGCCGGACAAGTCGATGTGCGCCGCGTCACCGTGGTGCAGCTGGCCACGGCGTCGCTGCTGTCATTCCTGATGGTGGTGCCGATGGGCGAGGCGCTGCCGGGGTTCTCCTGGTTGCTGCTGTTCAGCGCGGTAGGTTTGGGCTTGACCAGCGCAGTGATCCAGGTGGCGATGAACTGGGCGCAACGCAGTGTTTCACCCACCCGAGCCACCTTGATCTACGCGGGCGAGCCGGTATGGGCGGGGGTGATCGGACGCATTGCCGGTGAACGCTTTGCCCCCATTGCCATGGTGGGCGCGGCGTTGATTGTGGTGGCGGTGATTGTGAGCGAACTGAAGACGAAGGGGCAAAAAGCCATCGAGCTGCAGGATCAGATGGAACAGGAGCAGCAGGGCTAGGGTCCGAACCCATGCCAAACGGAGGTTTTCGGCCTACCTTGTAGGATCCTGCCACATGTTGCCGTTTGGTGATCAAGAAAGCGGCACGTATGATGCATCCCAAACTCCTGCAGACTAGAAGCCTATGTCCCTGATAGTTCTACTGCTTCTGCCCTTCGTTGGCAGCTGTCTCGCGGCCTTGCTGCCGCACAATGCACGTAACACCGAATCCCTGCTGGCCGGCCTCGTGGCCCTGGTCGGTACCCTTCAAGTCGCCCTGCTGTACCCGCAGATCATCCACGGTGGGGTGATCCGTGAAGAATACATGTGGTTGCCCAGCCTCGGGCTGAACTTCGTGTTGCGCATGGACGGGTTTGCCTGGCTGTTCTCGTTGCTGGTGCTGGGCATCGGCACGCTGGTGTCGCTGTATGCGCGTTACTACATGTCGCCGGAAGACCCGGTGCCGCGCTTCTTTGCGTTTTTCCTGGCGTTCATGGGCGCCATGCTCGGGCTGGTGATCTCCGGCAACCTGATCCAGATCGTGTTCTTCTGGGAACTGACCAGCCTGTTCTCGTTCCTGCTGATCGGCTACTGGCACCACCGCGCCGATGCCAGGCGCGGCGCGTACATGGCGTTGATGGTCACTGGCGCCGGCGGCTTGTGCCTGCTGGCGGGCATGATGTTGCTGGGGCATATCGTCGGCAGCTATGACCTGGACCTGGTGCTGGCGGCGGGCGATCAGATTCGCGCGCATGCCCTATACCCGGTCATGCTGGCCCTGGTGCTGGTCGGCGCGCTGAGCAAAAGCGCGCAGTTCCCGTTTCACTTCTGGCTGCCCCACGCGATGGCGGCGCCCACGCCGGTGTCGGCGTATCTGCATTCGGCAACGATGGTGAAGGCCGGCGTGTTCCTGCTGGCCCGCCTGTGGCCGTCGCTGTCCGGCAGCGAAGAATGGTTCTGGATCGTCGGCGGCGCCGGCGCCCTCACCCTGCTCCTCGGCGCTTACTGCGCCATGTTCCAGAATGACCTCAAAGGCCTGCTGGCCTACTCCACCATCAGCCATCTCGGGCTGATCACCTTGTTGCTGGGCCTCAACAGCCCGCTGGCCGCCGTCGCGGCCGTGTTCCATATCCTCAACCACGCGACGTTCAAGGCCTCGCTGTTCATGGCGGCGGGCATCATCGACCACGAAAGCGGCACCCGTGATATCCGCAAGCTCAGCGGCCTGGTGCGGTTGATCCCGTTCACCGCGACCCTGGCGATGGTGGCCAGTGCGTCCATGGCCGGCGTGCCGTTGCTCAACGGTTTCCTGTCCAAAGAGATGTTCTTCGCCGAGACCGTGTTTATCTCCGCGACCGCCTGGGTGGAATTCGCCCTGCCGTTGATCGCCACCGTGGCCGGCACCTTCAGCGTGGCCTACGCCCTGCGCTTCACCGTCGACGTGTTCTTCGGGCCGCCTGCGACCAACCTGCCCCACACCCCACACGAACCGCCGCGCTGGATGCGCGCCCCGGTGGAACTGCTGGTGTTCACTTGCCTGCTGGTGGGGATCTTCCCGGCGCAGGTGGTCGGTTCCATCCTTGCCGCCGCCGCGCTGCCGGTGGTGGGCGGTGTGTTGCCGGAGTACAGCCTGGCGATCTGGCACGGCTGGAATGCACCGATGATCATGAGCCTGGTGGCCATGTCCGGCGGCGTGGTGCTGTACCTGCTGTTGCGCAAGCAGCTCAAGCGTGGCCGCTTCAAGTACCCGCCGGTCATCAGCTACTTCAACGGCAAGCGCGGCTTCGAACGCAGCCTGGTGGTAATGATGCGCGGCGTGCGCAGGATCGAGAAACGCATCAGCACCAAGCGCCTGCAGACCCAGCTGTTCCTGCTGGTACTGGTGGCGGTCATTGGCGGCCTGATCCCGATGCTCGACAGCGGCCTCACGTGGGGCGACCGGCCGAAGATTCCCGGCTCCGTGGTGTTCGTCACCCTGTGGGTGCTGGCGATCGCCTGTGCCCTGGGTGCCGCCTGGCAGGCCAAGTATCACCGGCTCGCGGCCCTGACCATGGTCAGTGTGTGCGGGCTGATGACCTGCGTCACTTTCGTGTGGTTCTCGGCGCCGGACCTGGCGTTGACGCAACTGGTGGTCGAGGTGGTCACCACGGTGCTGATCCTGCTGGGCCTGCGCTGGCTGCCACGGCGGATCGAGGAGGTGTGGCCGCTGCCGAACACCTTGCGCAAGGCGCGGATCCGCCGGGTGCGCGACTTTCTGCTGTCTACCGTGGTGGGCGGCGGCATGGCGTTGCTGTCCTACGCGATGCTGACACGCCAGACGCCTAACGATATTTCCTCGTTCTACCTCAGCCGTGCCCTGCCCGAAGGCGGCGGCAGCAACGTGGTGAATGTAATGCTGGTGGACTTTCGTGGCTTCGATACCTTGGGCGAGATCACCGTGCTCGGTGCCGTGGCGCTGACGGTGTACGCGCTGCTGCGTCGCTTCCGCCCTTCCAGGGAAAGCATGCAGCTGCCCGCGCAACAGCGTCAGTTGGCGCCGGACGTGGCCACCGATCTGGTCAACCCGCGCCAGGCCAGCGACACCGCCCTGGGTTACATGATGGTGCCGGCGGTGCTGGTGCGCCTGCTGCTGCCGATTGCGCTGGTGGTGTCGTTCTACCTGTTCATGCGCGGCCACAACCAACCGGGCGGCGGGTTTGTCGCGGGTCTGGTGATGTCGGTGGCGTTCATCCTGCAATACATGGTCGCCGGTACACAGTGGGTCGAGGCGCAGATGAGCCTGCGGCCGATGCGCTGGATGGGCTTCGGCTTATTCTCCGCGACGCTCACCGGAATCGGCGCGTTGTTTGCCGGGTACCCCTTCCTGACCACCCACACTTGGCACTTGAGCCTGCCCGTGCTGGGCGACATTCATATCGCCAGCGCGCTGTTCTTTGACGTCGGCGTGTACGCCATGGTCGTCGGTTCGACGCTGCTGATGCTCACCGCCCTCGGTCACCAGTCCGTGCGGGCGCACAAACCGAGCAACCAGGCCAAAGTGGTTGCCGCAACCGAAGGAGCCGCCTGATGGAAGAAGTCATCGCAATTGCCATTGGGGTCCTGGCGGCCTCCGGCGTCTGGTTGATCCTGCGCCCGCGAACATTCCAGGTGGTGATGGGCCTGTGCCTGTTGTCGTATGGGGTCAACCTGTTCATTTTCAGCATGGGCAGCCTCTTTATCGGCAAGGAGCCGATCATCAAGGACGGCGTGCCGCAAGACCTGCTCAACTACACCGATCCCCTGCCCCAGGCGCTGGTGCTCACGGCCATCGTGATCAGCTTCGCCATGACCGCCCTGTTCCTGGTGGTACTGCTGGCTTCCCGTGGCCTGACCGGCACGGACCATGTCGACGGCCGGGAGCCCAAGGAATGAACTGGGTCAACCAACTGATCGTTGCGCCTATCCTGTTGCCGTTGCTGACCGCTGCATTGATGTTGATGCTGGGCGAAAAACGCCGCCCACTGAAGGCACAGATCAACCTGGTGTCGAGCATCCTCGGCCTGGGCGTGGCGATCCTGCTGCTGTACTGGACGCAAAAAGGCGGCCCCGGCTCGATCGGCGTGTACCTGCCGGGCAACTGGCAAGTGCCGTTCGGCATTGTGCTGGTGGTTGACCAGCTGTCGGCCTTGATGCTGGTGCTCACCGGCATCATCGGCGTTAGCGCACTGCTGTTCGCCATGGCCCGCTGGGACCGTGCCGGCACCAGTTTCCATGCGCTGTTCCAGATCCAGATGATGGGCCTGTACGGTGCCTTCCTCACCGCCGACCTGTTCAATCTGTTCGTGTTCTTCGAAGTGCTGCTGGCGGCGTCCTATGGCTTGATGCTGCACGGCTCAGGCCGCGCGCGGGTGTCGTCGGGGCTGCATTACATCGCGATCAACCTGCTGGCGTCTTCGTTGTTCCTGATTGGCGCGGCGATGATCTACGGCGTGACCGGTACGCTGAACTTCGCCGACCTGGCGCTGAAAATCCCGCTGGTGCCGGAGGCTGATCGCGGCCTGCTGCACGCGGGTGCGGCGATCCTGGCGACGGCGTTCCTGGCCAAGGCCGGCATGTGGCCGCTGAACTTCTGGCTGGCGCCCGCCTACTCTTCGGCCAGTGCGCCGGTGGCGGCGATGTTTGCGATCATGACCAAGGTCGGCGTGTACACCGTGCTGCGCCTGTGGACCCTGCTGTTCTCCGGCCAGGCCGGTGCATCGGCGTTGTTTGGCGGCGACTGGCTGGTGTATGGCGGCATGGCGACCATCATCTGCGCGGCGCTGGCGATGCTGGCGGCACAGCGCCTGGAGCGCATGGCGAGCCTGAGCATCCTGGTCTCGGCCGGGATTCTGTTGTCCGCCGTGGGTTTCGCCCAGCCCAGCCTGATCGCGGGTGCGCTGTTCTATCTGGTCAGTTCGACCCTGGCATTGAGCGCCCTGTTCTTGCTGGCCGAGCTGATCGAGCGCTCGCGCTCGGCCAACGACCTGCCATTGGATGAAGAAATCGACGCGCTGCCCAAGGCCATGGAATCTCTGCATCCGCGCCCTGGCGTCAACCTGGATGACGAGCAAAAAGCTGTGATCGGCCAGGTGATCCCGTGGACCATGGCGTTCCTCGGCTTGAGCTTTGTTGCCTGCGCGCTGCTGATTATCGGCATGCCGCCGTTGTCCGGGTTTATCGGCAAGCTCAGCCTGCTGAGTGCGCTGCTCAATCCGCTGGGCCTGGGCAATGCGGTGGATGAGCCGATTCGCCCGGCCGCCTGGGGCCTGGTGGCGCTGTTGATCCTGTCCGGCCTGGCCTCGTTGATCGCTTTCGCGCGCTTGGGTATCCAACGCTTCTGGACCCCGGAGGAGCGCCCGTCGCCGCTGTTGCGGCGCTATGAGTGCTTGCCGATCTTCTTCCTGGTCGGCCTGAGCATCCTGCTCACCTTCAAGGCCGAACCGCTGATGCATTACACCCTGGCGACCGCGAAAAACCTGAACAATCCGGAGCAATACGTGATGGCAGTGATGGCCACGCGTCCGGTGCCAAGCCCCGAAGCCAAGGCCGCCGCGCTGGAGGTGCAACCATGAAGCGTCTGCTGCCTGCTCCCTGGCTTTCGCTGGCCCTGTGGGGGTTATGGCTGGTGCTGAACCTGTCCGTCAGCCCCGGCAACCTGCTGCTGGGCGCGCTGCTGGGCCTTGTTGCGCCGCTGATGATGGCGCCGCTGCGCCCGCAACCGATCAGCCTGCGCCGCCCCGGCGTGATCCTGCGTCTGTTGCTGCGGGTGGGCCGCGACGTGATTGTCTCCAACCTGCAAGTGGCCCGGGGCGTGCTGACGTGCGGCTCGCGCCCGCCGCGCGCGCGGTTCATCAAGATCCCCATGGACCTGCACAGCCCCAACGGCCTCGCGGCGCTGGCGATGATCACCACGGTGATCCCCGGCACCATCTGGTCGGAACTGGCGCTGGACCGCAGCGTCCTGCTGCTGCACGTGTTCGACCTGGACGATGAGACGCAGTTTATCGAGCACTTCAAATCCGCCTACGAACGGCCCCTGATGGAGATCTTCGAATGAGCGCCCTGCTCGCCAATGCGGTCCTGTTCAGCCTGTTCCTGTTCTCGCTGGCCATGGTGCTGACCCTGATTCGCCTGTTCAAAGGCCCCTCGGCGCAAGACCGGGTGCTGGCGCTGGACTATCTGTACATTCTCGCGATGCTGATGATGCTGGTGCTGGGCATTCGCTATGCCAGTGACACCTACTTCGAAGCGGCACTGCTGATCGCACTGTTCGGCTTCGTCGGCTCGTTTGCCTTGGCCAAATTCCTGCTGCGTGGGGAGGTGATTGAATGATGCCGTTATGGATGGAAATCATCGTCGGGCTGCTGCTGGTCTTGAGCAGCGTGTTTGCGCTGATCGGTGCGCTTGGGTTGTTGCGCATGAAAGATTTCTTCCAACGCATGCACCCGCCGGCGCTGGCCTCGACGCTCGGCGCGTGGTGCGTGGCGTTGGCGTCGATTATCTACTTTTCGGTGCTCAAGTCCGGGCCGGTGCTGCACGGGTGGTTGATTCCGATTTTGCTGTCGATCACGGTGCCGGTCACAACATTGCTGCTGGCGCGAACGGCGCTGTTTCGCAAGCGTATGGCGGGTGATGATGTGCCGGCAGAAGTCAGCAGCCGCCGCTGATTCATCAAATGAACACAGTGCAAAATGTGGGAGCTGGCTTGCCTGCGATGAGGGCGTGTCAGCCACCGAAAATGTTGGCTGACCCACCGCTATCGCAGGCAAGCCAGCTCCCACAGTTGGATCGATGCCAGGCAATGGATCGGATTCGCGACGCCCATTCCGGCGATTTCCAGGAAGTACGCAATGAGCAAAACCTACACCCCCGCCACCGCCGCGGCCGACGTCGAAACCACCCTCGCCTGGCTCGGCGGGCGCTGGAAGCTGATCATCCTGTTTCACCTGTTTGGTGGTCAGGTGCAGCGCTATTCCGACCTTGAGCGACTGATCCCGGAGATCTCGCAAAAGATGCTTGCCCAACAACTGCGCCAGCTCGAAGCCGACGGCCTGGTGCACCGCACGGTCTACCCGGTGGTGCCACCCAAGGTCGAATACCGCATGACAGAATGGGGCCAGAGCCTGTGCCCGGTGCTCGACGGACTGCTCAAATGGCAGGCCGCCAAGCCTGCGAACTAGACCGTGGGCACCGTGCCGCCGTCGATCACATATTCAGTGCCGCTGATCGAAGCGGCGCGCGGCGATACCAGGAATGCGATCAAATCGGCCACTTCCTCGGGTTTGGCCGGGCGCCCAAGGGGAATACCACCCAACGCCTCCATGATGATTTGTTTGCCGCCTTCGTAATCCGTACCCGCCTCCTGCGCCAGACGCTCCGCCAGGGCCACCGCCGCATCCGTTTCCACCCAGCCCGGCGACACGCGCACCACCCGCACGCCCTTGGGCGTCACTTCTTTAGACAGGCTCTTGCTGTAGGTCGCCAATGCCGCCTTGGCAGCGGCGTAGGCCGTGGTCGATTCGGGCAATGGCAACACCCGTTGGATCGAAGTGACGTGAATAATCACCCCCGCCCCACGCTCGACCATCCCTGGCAGCAACGCCCGGTCCACCCGCACGGCCGCCATCAGGTTCTGGTTCAGCGCATTCGCCCATTGCTCATCATCGAGCACCGCAAACCCACCGCCCGGCGCGCTGGAACCACCAAGCACATTGACGATGATATCCACGCCGCCAAACCGATCCTTCACCGCCTCGGTGGCGCTCACGCAACCCTCGGCCGTGCCTAGGTCAGCGGCGATGAAATGCACGCCTTCGGGCGTCGAATCCGCCGCCGAACGCGCGACCGAAATCACTTGGGCGCCTTGCTCATGCAACACGGCGACCACTGCAGCACCGATACCCTTGGTGCCACCGGTGACCAGCGCGCGAAGCCCATCTAGTCCGAGATCAAAGCTCATGAAACCTACTCCTGGGTAAATAAAGGTCTCAGGATAGGAACGGGACGAACAGGCCACAAGAACGCACAGAAAGGTAATGGGCTCACTGAAAAGTAAGTACCTGAATTCAGCGGGATGCCGAAGAACTCATGACGCAAAGAATTTTCCGACATCTTTTTAGGAGGGCCCTCTGAAGATGGCTGCCAAATCTTTGGTGGTCGTTGCAAATTCAGCGACCGGGTTTTGCTGCGTGGTTAAACGCTAGACGCACTGCGCCCACCTCAAGATTGCAGGCGCCTAGAGTTACGGCCTGTGAACCTGCGTACAACGGCCGCTTGGTTGTCGTTTCGCAGCTATCAGTAATCTTTCAAGGCGATTTGAGACTTTTCTATAGGCGTGAGCATCCACTCAAGATTCCCCTGCCCGAACCCTGCCCCGGAAGGCACCATGAAATAGCCGGAAGCCACAAATAATCCCCCGTGCTCGTCTTGACGACAGGTCGCGAACTTATCATTCATCCAAACACCATTTCTGTCATCAACACGATCAGGGTGAGAAAAATAATAAGTGGTACTGGTGCACATTGTCCCCTCTTCGCAATCATCATGACGAACAACCAATGCATTTGACGGCGACTCTATAACAGGTAAATCTGTTTCCACCCGAGTTCGGCAAAGCGCAATCGACAACTGAACTATTTTATTAACGTTTTTATCCAGAAAAGCATCCAGCTTATCAACGTCTGCTCGATCAACTATCTCCAGATCAAGCTGCTGCATCTGTTTCTTTTGCAAATTCAGAGCATCCGGGTAAAAAACAGCCAACACCCCCAATATTGTCGCTATTACACCGGCAATGGAGCTGACTGCAACCCAGACTTTCTTTTTTAAACTTACACTCACGCTACTCTCCTTGAAGTCTATATTCCTGTAAACAAACCGTTATTAGTCGATCACTTCCTTTCGTATCGGAGTTGGGAGCGAGAACGTAAGTGATATGACACTCGACCTAACCAAGACGATGATAGCCAAAAGCCACCGACGCAATATTAGTATAACCAGAAAAAGCCCTCAACAGCGCCAAGACAGATGCACTGAACAAGACGCAAAAAAAACGCCCCGAACCAGTCGGGGCGTTTTTCATTCTGCGTGCAGCAACCAACCGTCAGTCAGCCAACCGCCACGTCGTCCCACCCTTCCCGTCTTCCAACACCACGCCCATCGCGGTCAGTTGGTCACGGATACGGTCGGATTCCGCCCAGTCTTTACCAGCACGCGCAGCCAGACGCGCCTGGATCAAGGCATCCACTTGCGCCGCATCCACACGCCCTTCGGCGCCGGCTTGCAGGAAGTCATCGGCCTCCATCTGCAACACGCCCAGCACACTGGCCAACTCTTTCAAGCGTGCCGCCAGACCCGCCGCTGCGTCGATATCCGTCTCACGCAGGCGGTTGATCTCGCGCACCATCTCGAACAAAACAGCGCAGGCTTCCGGGGTGCCGAAGTCGTCGTTCATGACTTCGGTGAAACGTGCCACGAAGGCGTCGCCGCCGGCAGGCGCCACAGCGGGCAAACCTTTCAACGCGTGGTAGAACCGTTCCAGGGCGCCCTTGGCGTCCTTGAGGTTGTCTTCCGAGTAGTTGATGGCGCTGCGGTAGTGGCTCGACACCAGCAGGTAACGCACAACCTCAGGATGATACTTTTCCAGCACGTCGCGAATGGTGAAGAAGTTGTTCAAGGACTTGGACATCTTCTCGCCATTGATGCGGATCATGCCGCAGTGCATCCAGGCGTTGGCGTAGGTCTTGCCGGTGGCGGCTTCGCTCTGGGCGATTTCGTTTTCGTGGTGCGGGAACTCCAGGTCGCTGCCGCCGCCATGAATGTCGAAGGTCTCGCCCAGGCAGCAGGTGGACATCACCGAGCATTCGATGTGCCAGCCCGGACGCCCGGCGCCCCATGGCGATTCCCAGCTGGGCTCGCCCGGCTTGGTGGCTTTCCACAGCACGAAGTCGAGCGGGTCTTGCTTGGCTTCGTCGACTTCGATACGCGCGCCGATGCGCAGGTCTTCGATCTTCTTGCGCGACAGCTTGCCGTAGCCCATGAACTTGGCGACGCGGTAGTACACGTCGCCATTGCCTGGGGCGTAGGCGTAGCCCTTGTCGATCAGGGTCTGGATCATCGCGTGCATGCCGGGGATGTGGTCCGTGGCACGCGGTTCCATGTCCGGCTTGAGGATGTTGAGGCGGGCCTCGTCCTCGTGCATCGCGGCGATCATGCGCTCGGTCAGCGCATCGAACGCCTCGCCGTTTTCGTTGGCGCGGTTGATGATCTTGTCGTCGATGTCGGTGATGTTGCGCACGTAGGTCAAATCATAGCCGCTGAAACGCAACCAGCGGGTCACCAGGTCGAAGGCAACCATGCTGCGGCCGTGGCCGATGTGGCAGTAGTCGTACACGGTCATGCCGCACACGTACATGCGCACCTTGTTGCCATCGAGCGGCTTGAAGACTTCTTTGGTCTTGCTGAGTGTGTTGTAGATCGTTAGCACAACGGCTTCCTTAGAGAATCACTGGCCCCACGAATCACGCAAGGTCACGGTACGGTTGAATACCGGCCGACCGGGTTTCGAGTCCTTGATATCCGCGCAGAAGTAACCTTCGCGCTCGAACTGGAAACGGTCTTCCGGCTGTGCGTCGCCAAGCGATGGCTCGGCACGACAACCAGTGAGTACTTGCAGGGAGTCAGGGTTGATGTTGTCCAAGAAGCTCGCGCTGTCTTCGGCCTTTTCAGGATTCGGCGAGCGGAACAGACGATCGTACAAGCGCACTTCGCATTCGATGCTGGCCGCGGCCGGCACCCAGTGGACCACGCCCTTGACCTTGCGGCCCTCGGGGTTCTTGCCCAGGGTGTCAGGGTCGTAGGAGCAACGCAGTTCGACGATGTTGCCGTCGGCGTCCTTGATCGTTTCATCGGCACGGATCACGTAGCTGCCGCGCAGGCGCACTTCGCCGTTCGGTTCCAGGCGCTTGTAGCCTTTTGGCGGCTCTTCCATGAAGTCATCGCGGTCGATGTAGATTTCGCGGGCGAACGGCAGCTTGCGCACGCCGAGTGCTTCGTTTTGCGGGTGACGCGGCAACTCGAGGTTGTCGACCTTGTCTTCCGGGTAATTGGTGATCACGACTTTCAACGGACGCAGCACGCACATGGCGCGCGGGGCGTTCGCGTCGAGGTCCTGGCGGATGCTGAACTCGAGCATGCCGAAGTCGACCACGCCGTCGGAACGGTTGGTGCCGACCATGTCGCAGAAGTTGCGGATCGACGCCGGGGTGTAGCCGCGACGGCGGAAGCCCGACAGGGTCGACATGCGCGGGTCGTCCCAGCCATGCACGTGCTTCTCATCCACCAGTTGCTTGAGCTTGCGCTTGCTGGTGATCGTGTAGTTGAGGTTCAGGCGGCTGAATTCGTACTGGCGCGGCTGGGCCGGCACCGGCAGGTTGCTCAGGAACCACTCGTACAGCGGGCGATGGCTTTCGAACTCCAGGGTGCAGATGGAATGCGTGATGCCTTCGATGGCGTCCGACTGGCCGTGGGTGAAGTCGTAGTTGGGGTAGATGCACCACTTGTCACCGGTCTGGTGGTGATGGGCATGGCGGATGCGGTACATGATCGGGTCGCGCAGGTTCATGTTCGGCGAGGCCATGTCGATCTTGGCGCGCAGGACGCGGGCGCCGTCCGCGAACTCACCGGCGCGCATGCGGTTGAACCAGTCGAGGTTCTCTTCCACCGAACGGTCGCGGAACGGGCTGTTCTTGCCCGGCTCGGTCAGGGTGCCACGGTATTCCTTGGCCTGCTCGGGGGACAGGTCGTCGACGTAGGCCTTGCCGGCCTTGATCAGCTCGACCGCCCAGTCGAACAACTGGTCGAAGTATTGCGAGGCGTAGCGCACTTCACCGGACCATTGGAAGCCCAGCCACTTGATGTCGCTTTCGATGGCGTCGATGTATTCCTGGTCTTCCTTGGCCGGGTTGGTGTCGTCGAAACGCAGGTGCGTGACGCCCCCGAACTCCTGGGCCAGGCCGAAGTTCACACAGATCGACTTGGCGTGACCGATGTGCAGGTAGCCGTTGGGCTCCGGCGGGAAGCGGGTGACGATCTGCGTGTGCTTGCCCGAATCCAGGTCCGCCTGGATGATCGGGCGCAGGAAATTGACCGGGACCGCAGGTCCGGCCTTGGCATTCGAGGTAGGGTCGACAGTGGGCTTGCTCATAGGATCCTTGAACAGACAAGTACATGGCCGGGCTAGGCCGACAAAACAAAGGCGATATCATAGCCGATGCTGTCAAGCACCTGACAGGGCAGCACCGAAAACTGCTGCATTTATTGCACCGGCGGTAAAAAACCACCTCGAAATTCCTGGCAGGCACGCTAAACTGCGCGCCTTGGCCGCCGTTTCGCCAAACCGGTCGTGGTGCCAAGGCACCCAAACCCACGAATTCCCTGAAAAGAGTAGTGAACATGACTCAAGTCAAACTGACCACCAACCACGGTGACATCGTCATCGAGCTGAACGCCGAGAAAGCGCCGATCACCGTCGCCAACTTCATCGAATACGTTAAGGCCGGCCACTACGAAAACACCGTTTTCCACCGTGTCATCGGCAACTTCATGGTCCAGGGCGGCGGTTTCGAGCCTGGCATGAAAGAAAAGAAAGACAAGCGTCCAAGCATCCAGAACGAAGCGGACAACGGCCTTTCCAACGACAAGTACACCGTCGCCATGGCCCGTACCATGGAGCCGCATTCGGCCTCCGCGCAGTTCTTCATCAACGTCGCCGACAACGCCTTCCTCAACCACACCGGCAAGAACGTGCAGGGTTGGGGTTACGCCGTGTTCGGTAAAGTCACCGAAGGCCAGGACGTGGTCGACAAGATCAAAGGCGTGCAGACCACCGGCAAGGCCGGCCACCAGGACGTTCCGGTAGAAGACGTTATCGTCGAGAAAGCCGAGATCGTTGGGTGATATTGCTGATTTCAGATTTGCATCTGGAAGAGGGACGCCCGGACATCACCCGGGCGTTTCTGGATCTGCTCCACGGCCGCGCCCGTGGCGCCCAGGCGTTGTACATTCTGGGGGACTTCTTCGAGGCCTGGATTGGCGACGATGGGATGACACCGTTCCAACGCTCGATTTGCGCAGCCCTGCGCGAACTCAGCGACAGCGGCACCCCGATTTTCATCATGCACGGCAATCGCGATTTCCTGATCGGCAAGGCGTTCTGCAAAGCGGCAGGCGCCACCTTGCTCAAGGACCCGAGTGTCGTGCAGCTGCATGGCGAACCCGTGCTGTTGATGCACGGCGACAGCCTCTGCACCCGCGACGTCGGCTACATGAAGCTGCGACGCATCCTACGCAACCCGGTTGTGCTGTTTATCCTGCGCCATCTGCCGTTGGGCACACGGCACAGGCTGGCGCGCAAACTGCGCAGCGAAAGCCGTGCGCAGACGCGCATGAAAGCCAACGACATCGTCGATGTGACCGCCGAGGAAGTGCCTCGGGTGATGCAGCACTTTGGCGTGCGCACCCTGGTCCACGGCCACACCCACCGCCCTGCCATCCATAAGCTGCAGATTGGCGACCAGGCGGCCAAGCGCATTGTGCTGGGGGATTGGGACAAGCAAGGCTGGGCGTTGCAAGTGGATGAACAAGGGTTTGCGCTGGCGGCGTTTGACTTCGTCAATCCGCAGTTGGCGTTGCCTGGCGCCTGACGAGCAAGCAACACAAATCACCCGTGGGAGCTGGCTTGCCTGCGATAGCCATATCGTTCAGAAGCTGACGAATCTCTCTGTAGTGAGCGGGCTTGCCCCGCGCTGGGTGGCGAAGCCGCCCCAATAAAGGCACCGCCGAGTTCCAGATAGAACCAGGTCGTCTGGATTGGGGCCGCTTCGCAGCCCAGCGCGGGGCAAGCCCGCTCACTACAGGGTAGCTTCTGCGGCCTCAATGCGATGCAGGCAAGCCAGCTTCCCACAGTGGATTGCATTTCAACGCTCAATGGCCCGAAGCTTCCGGCCCGGCCTTGGCGCCGAACGGCGGTTTGGCCAGCCACACCAGCAGCATCAAGCCCGCGAAGATCCATCCCATCAACGTGAAGTAGTCCACGGTGGACATCATGTACGCCTGGCTGGTGAGGATCTGATCCAACTGCGCATATGCCTTCTGCCCCGTCCCGCCGAGCGCTTGTATCGCGTCGCGCGTGGTCGAGTCATAGGTGGTCATGTTTTCGCTCATGTACGCATGGTGCTGGTCCGCCCGGCGAATCCATATCCAGGTGGTGAGCGAGGCCGCGAAGCTGCCGCCCAATGTGCGCAGGAAGGTCGCCAGGCCTGCGCCGTCGGCGATCTGCTGCGGCGGCAGGTCGGACATCAGGATGCTCAAGGTCGGCATGAAAAACAGCGCCACACCGATCCCCATGAACAACTGCACCAGGGCAATGTGGGTGAAATCCACCTCATTGGTGAAACCGGCGCGCATGAAGCAGCTTAAGCCCATCGCCAGGAACGACAACCCCGCCAGCAGCCGCAGGTCGAACTTGTGCGCATATTTGCCCACGAACGGTGACATCAACACAGGCAGAATGCCGATCGGCGCCACCGCCAGGCCCGCCCAGGTGGCGGTGTAGCCCATCTGGGTTTGCAGCCACTGCGGCAGGATCAGGTTGATACCGAAGAAGCCCGCATAACCGCCGATCAACACAATGGTGCCGATGCGGAAGTTGCGGTAGGCAAACAATCGCAGGTTAACCACCGGGTGTTTGTCGGTCATTTCCCAGATGATGAACACCGCCAGGGCAATCACCGAAATTGCCGCGCCAATGATGATGAAGTTGGATTCGAACCAATCCAGGTCATTGCCCTTGTCGAGGATGATCTGCAAGGCGCCGACCCCGACGATCAGGCTCAACAGTCCCACATAGTCCATCGGCTGGTAACTGGTGACCACCGGCCGTTTCTTCAGCTGTGCACGCACCACCATCGCCGCGAAGATGCCGATGGGCACGTTGATGAAGAAGATCCACGGCCAACTGTAGCTGTCGGTGATCCAGCCACCGAGAATCGGGCCTGCAATCGGTGCCACCACCGTGACCATAGCCAATAACGCCAAGGCCATGCCACGCCTGGCCGGCGGGTACACCGCGATCAGCAGCGTCTGGGTCATCGGGTACAGCGGCCCGGCCACCAGGCCTTGCAGCACGCGAAAGCCGATCAGCTCGGGCATCGAAGTCGAAATACCGCAGAGGAACGAGGCCAGCACGAACAGGATGGTCGCCCACAGAAACAGCTTCACCTCGCCAAAGCGGCGGCTCAGCCAACCGGTAAGCGGCAAGGCAATGGCGTTGCTCACCGCAAACGAGGTGATCACCCAGGTGCCCTGCTCCGAACTCACGCCGAGGTTGCCCGAAATGGTCGGCAACGCCACGTTGGCGATGGTGGTGTCGAGCACCTGCATAAAGGTCGCCAGCGACAGGCCGATAGTGGCCATCAACAGGCTGGGTGGCGTGAAGGAGGCGTTATTGCTCATCAGCGTTGCGCAGCCTTGGGCGCGGCGCTGCTGTTGTCATGGATCAACTGGGTGATCATCGCGTCAGCCTCGGCCAATTGGCGGTCGTACACGTTGGTGGTGAACGAGGCCTTTTGCGGCGGTTGTTGCGCCAGCACCGGGCCGCTCTGGTCGTGCAGGTCCACATTGACCACGGTGGAGAGGCCCACGCGCAGCGGGTGTTTGGCCAGCTCTTCGGCGTTGATATGGATGCGCACCGGCACCCGTTGCACGATCTTGATCCAGTTGCCGGTGGCGTTCTGCGCAGGCAGCAGGGCGAATGCGCTGCCGGTGCCGGCGCCCAGGCTGTCCACGGTGCCGCTGTACTTTACGTCACTGCCGTAGATGTCCGACTCGATGTCCACCGGCTGGCCAATGCGCATGTCGCGCAGTTGGGTCTCCTTGAAGTTGGCGTCGATCCACAGCTGGTTCAGCGGGATCACCGCCATCAACGCCGTGCCGGGTTGCACGCGCTGGCCCAATTGCACAGTGCGCTTGGCCACGTAGCCGGTGACCGGCGCAATCAAGGTGCTGCGCGCATTAGTCAGATAGGCCTGGCGCAATTGCGCGGCGGCGGCCTGCACATCCGGGTGGGACGAGATCACCGTGTCATCCACCAGGGCATTGGTGGATTTGAGTTGCTGCTCAAGGTTGGTCAGCGCGTTCTTCGCCGCGGTCAGGCTGTCACGGGCGTGAGACAGTTCTTCCTGGGAGATCGCGCCGCCCTGGGCCAGAGTCTTGCGTCGGTTGTAGTTGTCCTGGGCGGTTTGCACGTCGGCTTTCTGTGCGTTGACCTGGGCCTTCATGCCATCGACGTTGCTGTACAAGCCCCGCACCTGACGCACGGTGCGGGCCAGGTTGGCCTGGGCACTTTGCAGGCCGACGGCGGCGTCGTTGGGGTCGAAATTGATCAGCACCTGGCCTTCATGGACCAGGTCGCCATCGTCGGCGCCGATGCTGACCACGGTGCCGGTGACCAGCGGGGTGATTTCCACCACGTTGCCGTTCACATAGGCGTCGTCGGTGCTTTCGTTGAAGCGCCCGTAGAGTTCATACCAGCCCCACACGCCGACAATGGCGAGAATGACGACCAGCGCGAGGCCGATCAGCATCACTTTGCGTTTGCGCGGATTGTTGTCTTGCTTGGGTTGTTCAGTTGCGTTGTTGCTGTCGGCAGTGGCCATGACAAATACCTCAAATTATTCCGAGCGTGTGGCGGGGGTGGTTGCGGCCACGTTGTTGGCGCCATAGCCGCCACCCAGTGCCTGCATCAATTGAATCGACAGATCGATCTGCGCGGCATTCAGGCTCGCCAGCTGGCGCTGGGCCTGCAGCAATTGCTGCTCGATGCTGAGCACATCCAGGTAGTTACCAATCCCGGCGCTGTAGCGCTGCACGCTAGTGTCGTAGGACTGCTGGGCAATGTCCGCTGCGTGTTGCTGGGCCTGGATCTGCCGGCCGGTGTCGCGCAGTTGCGAGAGGGTGGTGCCGATATCGCCCAGGGCTTGCACCAAAGTCTTGTTGTACTGCGCCACCGCAAGGTCGTAGTCGGCGTCGCGGGCATCGAGATCGGCACGCAGGCGGCCGCCGTCGAAGATCGGCAGCGAGATCGTCGGTGCAATATTGAAGAAGCGGCTGGCTGGACCGAACATCGCATCGCCCAGCAACGACTCGGCCCCGGCGCTCGCGCTCAGGTTGAGGTTGGGGTAGAAGCGGGTCTTGCTCGCATCGATGTTGCGGGCCGCCGCTTCGACGCGCCAGCGCGCGGCGATCAGGTCCGGGCGCCGACCCAGCAGCTCGGCGGGCAGCACCGAAGGCACGGCGACCGCGCCGGGTTTGAGCACGGTGGGCCGGGCCAGCTCGTTGCCGCGGTCCGGGCCTTTGCCGAGTAGCACTGCCAGGGCGATTTTCGCGCTTTGCAGCTGTTTTTCCGCATCGATCAGTTGCGACTGCGAGCTGGCTTCCAGGCTCTCGGTCTGCTGGTACTGGTACTGACTGTCGATGCCCGAATCCAGGCGACGCTTGCTCAGGTCGAGCATCTGCCGGGTGCGTTTGAGGTCATCATTGGCCAGGTCGCGCACGATATGCGCCTGGCCCAGGTCGCTGTAGGCCTTGGCGACGTTGGCGGCCAGGGTCAGGCGCGCCGCCTGCTGATCGACCTGGGCGGCACGGGCCTCGCCCAGCGCGGCTTCCCAGGCGGCGCGCTGGCCACCCCAGAGGTCGAAGTTGTAATTGAAGCTGGCGCCGATGTTGCGCACGGTCGAATAGGCGTCGCCTTCGCCGCGCGGGTCCTGGTCTCTGGCCAGGCGTGAACGGCTGACACCGGCGCTGGCATCCAGGGTCGGCATGCGCTCGGCGTTGGCGGCGTAAGCGGCGGCTTCGGCCTGGTGAGCCCGGGCGCTGGCCACTTGCATGTCGGGGCTGTTGTGCAGGGCTTCCTGGATCAGGCCGTCGAGCTGCGGGTCGCCGAGGCTTTTCCACCAATCGGTGCTGGGCCAGGCGGCGCTCGACAGGGTCACGCCGTTCAGGGACTGCCCGGTGTGCAGGGTATTGGCGTCCAGGCGCTTGCCTTGGGTATCGAGGCCGCTGTAGTTGGCGCAACCGGCCATGCTCATGGCCGCGAGCACCAGGCAAAGGGCACGTGTGTTCATGTGTTACCTACCCGCTGCAGAGTGATGGGATCACCGGCAGCTACCAGAATTTTCTTGAGGATGCGTTCCAGGGTTTCCAGCTCGCCAGGCTCCAGTGCGCCGGCCAGCTGGTTCAACGCCTGGGCGCCGATCTGCGGCAGCATGTCCGCCAGGCGCTGGCCGCCGGCGGTCAGCACCAACTGCACCTGGCGGCGATCCAGCTCGGAGCGTTTGCGGCTGAGCAAGTCTTTTTGCTCCAGGCGGTCGAGCATCCGCGTCATCGAACCGCTGTCCAGGGACAGGTGGCGGCACAGCTCTGCCGGGGTGTCGACGCCGAACTGGGCCATGATGATCAACACCTTGAACTGCGCGGCGGTGATGCCGTGGGGTTCCATGTGGGTGTCGATGATGCGGTCCTTGAGAATCGCGGCGCGCCCCAGCAGTAGGCCGAGGTGGCAGTTATGGAAATTTTCAGGGGTGAAGTGCGGCATCGAGAGTCACCTTATTACTGCCTAGGCAGTGAATGTGTGACGAGATATTACTGCTTAGGCAGCGAATGTCAAATGGAATTATTAGCTTGCTTGCTACTTGCATGGCTAGCAGGTTGAAATGCAGATAATTGTGGGAGCTGGCTTGCCTGCGATGGTCATAGCTAGCTACGCATTTCGTGCGGCCGCATGGCCAATTTGTAGTGAGCGGGCTTGCCCCGCGCTGGGTGGCGAAGCCGCCCCAAAACAAGTCGCCCCAATTTAACCTGACACACCGCGGCGGTCCGATTGGGGCGGCTTCGCCACCCAGCGCGGGACAAGCCCGCTCACTACAGAGAAATTTGTCAGTTTTGAGGTCATGTGGAATCCACATTTTTGACCGAGTACGGATCAGAAATCGCGCTTGTAGAAAATGTCGAGAGAACTGGCAACGCCGCTCGCCACTTCCAGATACACCTTCTTGCTCAATAGATAGCGCAAGGCAATGGTGCTGGCCGGCTCGAACACGCCCATGCCGTAACGCAGGCTGAGTTTCTCCGTGATCTTGCCACTGGCCACCACGGCGGTCTTATTGCCGCTGCCCTGGGTATCGAGGTCGAAATCCTGGATGCCCAGTTTGTTGGCCAGGTCTGACGTAACCCCGGCGCTGCCCATCAACCCCAGGCCCAGCGCGGCCTGGGCCAGCATGTTGTTGTCTTCACCGGTGGTGCTCAACGGACGCCCCAGCACCAGGTAGGACAGCGCCTGTTCCTGGCTCATGGCCGGTTCAGAGAAGATTTGTGTGGCGGGGTGTTCGGCGCTGCCGCTCAGGCGGATGCCGGCGACCACCTCGTCGGTCTTGCGGATCGCTTCGATGTCCAGGTACGGCTGGTCCAACGGTCCCGCGAACAACAGCCGTGCCCGTCGCACATCGAGTTTCTGGCCGTAGGCGCGGTAGCGACCGTCGTTCAGCCATAGCTCGCCACGGGTGTCGAGGTTGTCGCCGATATGCACGTGGCCCTGCACCTTGGCGGTGAGGCCGAAGCCCGAGAAGTTGAGCCGCTCTTCACCCACCACCACGTCGATATCCATGGCCATGGCCATCGCGGGCTTGCCCTCTTCGGTCTGGCTGCCGACGATCACGGTGTCGTTCGAGACCTTGACGGTAGACGGTGGCAATTCGCGCACCGTGATATCTCCACGCGGTATGTGCACCTTGCCGGCGACGGCCAGCTTGTCGTCCTTCAGGCTGATGGTCAGGTCGGGCGCCACTTCCAGCACCGCGTAAGGCTCGACCGTCACCGGCAGTTGCGCGCCTTGCAGGCTGAGATTCATCGCCAGGGCCTGGCCCCAGTCGATCCGGCCCTTGAGGCTGCCCTGCCCGGCCTTGCCACTGCGCCAGCCGCCGTTGAGCTGCACGCTGTCGCCGGCGATCAGCGCCTGCACGTTCAGGTCTTCCAGGCTTATGGGCAGTTCCGGGCCGGAAACCTCACCGCCCACCAGGTTGACGCTGCCGTTGACCTGAGGCGCCAGCAAGCCACCGGAGAGACGACCGCTGCCATTGAGCTTGCCGCTGAGGGTCTCCACCATCGGCACGAATGGCCGTGCCACCGCGAGGTCAAGGCCAACCAGGCTGAAGTTGCCCGTGATCGGCTTGTCTTTCGGCAAGGGGTTGATCTGCGCCTGCAACAGCAGCTCGCCGAGCTTGCCGCCATGGAAGTTCAACTGCGTGTCGATGCGCTTGGGGTTGAGGGTGGTTTCCAGCTTCAGGGTGTCGTAGGGGAAATCCAGCCACTGGTGCTTGTCCTTGACGCGCAAGGTGCCGCCGCTGGCATCCACCGAGACCAGGCCTTTGGGGCCGCTGTCGGGCAGGTCCAGTTGCAGGTCGGCGTTGAGCTTGCCCTGCCAGGCAAAATCCTTGGGCATGAACGCCGCCAGGCTGTCGACGGGAAATTGCTTGAGATGGTAGCGCAGCTTCGGCTCGGGCATCAGGCGCTGGTCTTCGCCGCACAGGCTGGCGGCCCCGGACACCCAGCAGTGCGCGGCAAACGTCAATTTGCCATCGGCCAGACGCTCGATCTTCGCCGGCGCCTGCAGCTTCCAGTCCTGGCCGCCAGCTTGCACATCGCCACTGGCCAGGCGCCCGCGCCAATTGCCGTGGTCGAGGTTGCCATCCAACGCCAGCGCCAGCTTGACCAACGGGCCGGCCAAATCCAGCTGGACCTTTTGCTGCTTGATATCGCCCTGGGCGCTGGCGGTCAGGGTGCCGACCTGGGTGTCACCGGATTGGATACCGCTGCCCTTGAGGTCGAGCCTGGCGCGCTGAGCATTATCGAGGCTGGCGTCGAGGGTAAGGTTCTGCAGACGATTGTCGGCAAACGCCAGTTGCTGGCCCTTGAAGGCGAGTTTGCCTTGCGGCGCCTTGAGGCTGCCGGCCACGTCGAGGCGGCCGTTGACTTGCCCGCGTAACTGCGGCCACAGCTGGGCCAGGCGCGCCAATTTGATATCGATCTGGCCAGCCAGGCGTTGCTGCAGGCTGCCGCTGCCATTGATGCGGTTATCGCCGAGGCGAACATCCAGGTTGGCGAGCGTCCACTGCTCGCCCGCGCCTTCGGCCTTGGCCGCCAGCACCGCGGTTTGCCCACGCAGGCGGCCCTTGAGATCGAGGTCGGCATTGAGCTTGAGTTGCTCGTTCTTGAACTCGCCCTTGCTGCGCAACGGCCCGGCCAGGGTGCCGGGCAACTCAGCCACCCAATACGCAGGGTTCAGTGCCGACAGGTCCAGGGCCGTGTCCCAGGCAATGCCATCGGCGAATTGCAGGTTGAGGTGGCCTTCGGCCTTGCCCTGGCCGGCGCTGAGTTTCAGTTCAGGCAGGAAGAGTTGCTTGAGGTCGCCACTGAACGGTGTGACCACATTGAATTTGCCGGCGGGGCCATCGAGATCGGCCTTGAGATTGCCCAGGTAGTTGCCGTCTTTGTAGGAAATCTCACCGTTGAACGTACGGAGCGCGACGTGTGGCTCATCGATCAGCGGATAGAGGCGATGCCAGGGGAAGTCTTGCCAATCGACCTTGGCGTCGGCGCTGAAGCCTTGCTGCCAGTCCAACTGCGCCGCGAGGTTCAGGCTTTGCTTGTCACCGGCGCTCAAGTACAACCTGGCGATCTGCGCCCCCCTGGCGTCGACCCTGCCCTGCACAAGCAATCCCACCGGGCCTTTCTCCGCCGGGAGCACGGCTTTCCCAAGCAGTAGGTAACCGTTTTTCAAATCCCCCTTGGCGCTAAGGTCGAGTTGGTTGAGTTGCAGGGTGTCCGGCAAGTCGGCGCTGGGCTTGAAGCCGTTCGCGGTGATGTGCAATCGGGCCGGAAGGTTTTGCGCCAGGGGTTGCAGTTCGCCCGTGAGCTTGGCCGGCAGGTAGCCCGTACTGTCGGCGTCGAGCTTGAGGGTCTTGAGCAGGTCGCCATCGATCTTGAGCGCGACATTCCACGCAACGCCGCCCGGCGCGTAGGGCAGGCTCAGGTTACCGCTGGCGGCCAACGGCCAGTCGCCAGCGGGTTGCAGCAGGCCGGCCAGGTCCAGCACCAGGTCGTCGCGTTGCAGGTGCAACGAATCGATGCGCAGGCCGGCAGCGGTCCAATGCGCGGCCAATTGCAGGCCCTTGAGTTCTTCAGTGCCGTTGAACAGCAGGCTACCGACGCGGACCTCGCCCAATTGGATGGCCAGCGGCAGGTCCAGGTCGGGGAGTTGGATCGGTCCGCTGCTGTCCTCGGTACCCGGCGGGAATTGCAGGCTGACCTGTTCCACATCCAAGCGGTCGATGCACAAGGTCATGCGCAACAGGCACGCCGGCGACCAATCCAGCAACGGTGCCTGGAGTTCGACACGGCTGCCGCCCTGTTGCCACAACAGATGGTCGGCGCTCCACTGGCCGCCCAAATGCCCCTGGAAGTTCTCCACGCTCAAACCCGGTACGCGGCCCAACGCCCAGCGGCTGCCCGCCTGGGTGCCCAGCACCGTCCACAGCGCCAGTAGCAGCACGGCAAGGATGGCCACTACGGCCAGCCCGGCTATTTTCACACCACGCATCACAGCTCAGGCCCCATGGAAAAGTGCAAGCGAATGCCGCCCGGATCTTCGAGGGCATGGGCCAGGTCAAGGCGGATCGGACCGACCGGCGACACCCAGCGCACGCCTACGCCCACACCGGTTTTCAGGCTGGGCAAATCCAGGTTGTTGAAGGAGTTGCCCTGGTCGATAAAGGTCGCGATCCGCCATTTATCGGTGATGGAATATTGATACTCGGCGCTCAGGGCCACCATGTAGCGCCCGCCGATGCGTTCGCCCCGGTTGTTCTTGGGCGACAGCGTCTGGTACGCGTAGCCGCGTACGCTCTGGTCGCCACCGGCAAAGAAACGCAGTGACGGCGGCACCGACTGGTAGCCGTTGGTGGCGCTGCCGCCCACCTGCGCGCGCGCCAGGAAGCGGTGATTGTCCCACAGGGTGGTCAGGCCTTTGACCATGGCGGTGCCGTAAAGCAGGTTGGTGTCGGAGCCCAGACCTTCCTTGGCGACCTTGGCATCGAACGCCAGGCGATAGCCATTGTGCGGATCGATGCGGTTGTCGCTGCGCAGGTACGAATAGTTGATACCCGGCATCACCAGGTTGCTCAGGCCCGAGTCGTCGCCCAGGCGATATTCTTCGCGCTGGTACTTGAGCGAGATCACCCGGGTCCAGCCGCTGGGCAACTTGCTGTGCCATTCGGGGCCGAGGGTGAGCAATTTACTCAGGGTATCGGTGTCGGCGATTTCTTCATTCTGATAGCCCCCGGCAAAACGCAGTTTGTCGGTCAGCGGCGGGTCCAGCGGGATGTCGTACCACAGTCCGACGTTCTGGCGCGGCGCCGACAGCTCGGCCTCCCAACCGTAACTATGCCCTTGGGGGTTGACCCAATGGCGGGTCCAGTTGGCCCGGCCGCGTGGGCCGACGTCGGTGGAGAACCCAAGACCCAGGCCCATGGTGCGCGGCTTGCGGGTCTCCAGGCGCACGGCCACCGGGATGATGTCGTCGGTCGAAGCCGCAGGCGCGGCGTCCACGCGCACGCCTTCGAAAAAGCCGCTGGCCTGCAGGTTCTGGTTAAGCTCGGCGATCAATTCGGAATCGTAGGGCGTGCCGCTTTTGAACGGCACCATGCGTTGCAGCAGGTCGTCGTCGAACGGCGTATCGCCGGCAAAGCTGACTTTACCCAGGGCGTAGCGCGGGCCACTGTCGTAGATGAGTTCGATATCGGCGACACCGGCCTGCGGGTCTACCGAGAGTGTCTGCCGGGTAAAGCGCCCGCTGAAAAAGCCGTAGCGCGAGGCCTGGTTCTGGATCAGGCGCTTGGCGTCTTCGTAGTGGCCATGGTTGAGCACCGCGCCGGACTTTAAGTCGTCGCTGACGGGCACGCGAAACGCCTTGAGGTCGGCGGCCTGGCCGTCGACCCGGATGGTCACGTTGCGCAAATGCACCGGTTCGCCGGGGTCGATGGTCAGGACAAGGCGCGGAGTCTCGCCGCCCTTCACCTCACTGTCGATCCGGGGTTGATAGAAGCCCAAGGCCTGGGCGGCCTTGCGCGCCTGCTCTTCGGCACCACGGCTGAAGCGCAGCAAGGCCTCTTCATCACGATCGCCGACCCCGCCGATGTAGCCTTCGATGTTGGCTTTCAACGCGTCGTTCGAAGGCTTGATCCGCACGTCCAATTCGCTTTGCGCCAAGGCACCGCAGCTTGTGAACAGCAGAATCAAGCCGCTGGTAAATCTTCCTGGAAACTTCATAGGCGCGGATGCTACACGAGCTGGGGAGAATTTTAGAACTCAGACATTTCTGAAAAATTCTGAGTTAAACCGTAGCCGCCTGTACCGCCTGGGGGTTGGGATGGAAAAACACGTGTTCCAGGATAGGGCCTACGGCGACCTCACCAATTTCCTCGTAGCCCTGGCGCTTATAGAAATCCAGGTAGCGTGAATTGCCCGTATCCAGCACCACGCCGGATGAATGCGGGTCTTCGGCGCACCAATTGTGTACCGCCTCCAGTAACTGCTCGCCGTAGTGTTTGCCCTGGAACTGCGGGTGGATGCCCAACAAGGGCAGCACATGCACCGACTCGCTGGGCAGGCAGGCCAGTACCGCGTGATGGTAGTCGAGGTAACGCCGCGTGCCGCGCACGCCGGTGCTCAGCCACATGCGAATTTGCCAGGCCCAGCTCTCGGTGATCCCCAGGCGTCGCTGCGGTGGTGCGATCAGGGCGATGCCGATCAGCCGGTCGTTGACGAACAAGCCGATAGCGGGAAGTTTCTGAAAGAAATGCTGCTTGACCAACTCGCGCACGGTGGCGCGTACCCGTTGCTCGTAGCCCGCACGCTCGGCTTCGAAGATGTAGGCAAAGGTCGGTTCGTGACGATAGGCTTGATACAGCAGGGAGCGGGCCTCGCGGGAATAGCCGCTGTTGAGCAGGCGAATTTCGGCAGTGGCGGTCAACGTGTCAGACATACAATGAATCTCCCTGGGCACCGCGCGAAAGGCGGCGTGCTCATGGGTACGAACCCAAGCGGCACGAGTCGTTCCCAGACATTAGCAGCGCAACGGCCATACCGCCACGCTGGCCCCCGTCCGACTTGTCCGCTAGCATCGCCCTTTTGCCAGGACGTCACCTGCGACCATGAAAATCGTTTCCTTCAACATTAACGGGCTGCGCGCCCGCCCTCATCAGCTGGCGGCGCTGATCGAGAAGCACCAACCGGATGTGATCGGCCTGCAGGAAACCAAGGTGCACGACGACCAGTTCCCGTTGGCCGAAGTACAAGCCCTGGGCTATCACGTGTACTACCACGGCCAGAAAGGTCACTACGGCGTGGCCATGCTTTCGCGCCTGCCGGCGCTGAGCCTGCATAAAGGCTTTGCCAGCGACGAAGAAGACGCCCAGCGCCGGTTTATCTGGGGCACTTTCGCCGATGAAAACGGCGATCCGGTGACCATCATGAACGGTTATTTCCCCCAGGGCGAAAGCCGCGACCACCCGACCAAGTTCCCGGCCAAGCAGCGCTTTTATGAAGACCTGCAGCAGTTGCTCGAAAGCCAGTTCAGCAATGACCAGGCGCTGGTGGTCATGGGTGACGTGAATATTTCCCCGGAAGATTGCGACATCGGCATCGGTGCCGACAACGCAAAGCGTTGGCTCAAGACCGGCAAGTGCAGCTTCCTGCCGGAAGAGCGCGAGTGGATGGCCCGCCTGAAGAACTGGGGCCTGGTGGACAGCTTCCGCCACCTGAACCCGGACGTGGTCGACCGATTCAGCTGGTTCGACTACCGCAGCCGCGGCTTTGAAGATGAGCCCAAGCGCGGACTGCGGATTGACGTGATCCTGGCGTCCAATGGTTTGCTGGGGCGGGTCAAGGATGCAGGTGTGGATTACGAGCTGCGCGGGTTGGAAAAGCCGTCGGATCATGCGCCGATCTGGCTTGAACTGAGCTGAACTAAAGGCTGGTGAATATCTAATGTGGGAGCTGGCTTGCCTGCGATAGCCATAGGTATCTACACAACCCTCAAAGGCTGACAAATCTCTCTGTAGTGAGCGGGCTTGTCCCGCGCTGGGTGGCGAAGCCGCCCCAATAAAGGCATCGCCGAGCTTCAGGTAGAATCCGGTCGCCTGGTTT
>NZ_JACCQQ010000059.1:0-474 GCF_014268345.1 Pseudomonas sp. SWRI18 | reverse complement strand
TGCGGTACAACCGTGTCCACTCAAACGGCAAAACCCCGTCCAGCACCCCATCGGTCAGCGTCAGCAATTCCTCGCCCGTGACCATCGACACAGGGCAGCCGTTGGTCACGGTCTTGTCCGAAGTCGCCGCCGCATCCCCCGCCGGGTTCTTCGCCACAGCAGGCACATCGTCGACATGTTCCTGCCGCACCAACACCGTCCGCTGGGACTTGTTGCGCACCACCGGCACCGGATTCGAAACCAGCTGATCCCCAGCCTTCAACGGCGCAACCGGCACGGCCCTGATCGGCGTCGCCGCGCTCCCCAGCAGCAACGGTTTGGCCACTTCGACATGCGGCTCCAACCCAGGCCCCACAAGCTGATCCGCCAACCTCTGCAGCCAAGTGCGCACCCACCCGGACTTGATAGGCCCCAGCGTCTGGACCCCCAGCCGAACCTGCACCCCCATGCCCCGCGTCGCCCAGGCCAGGAACA
>NZ_JACCQQ010000058.1:0-618 GCF_014268345.1 Pseudomonas sp. SWRI18 | reverse complement strand
CCCGCTACGAATACGCCGACGGCCTGCACCTGATCAGCCGCCGCATCAATGCCGACGGCACCCAGGTCAACTACCGCTACGACAACGCCCGACTACTGCTGACCGAAATCGAAAACGAAGCCGGTGAAACCTACCGACTCCAGTACCACAACAACGGCCTGATCCAGCAGGAAATCGGCTTCGATGGCCAGCGCACCGCCTACGTCTACGACCTCAACGGCAACCTGCAGGAAAAAACCGAACACGGCGACGACGGCAGCCAGCTAATCACCCGCTACAAACGCGACCATGCCGGGCGCCTCGTCAGAAAAACCCTGCCCGACGGCAACATCATCGATTACGCCTACGACCGCCAAGGCAATCTCCTCAGCGTCGACGACGGCCACTGGGCGCTGGCCTACGAATACGACCCACAAAACCGCCTCACCGCCGACTACCAAGGCTGGGGCACCTTGCGCTACGGCTACGACGCCTGCGGTCAGCTCCAAAAACTGCGTCTGCCCGACAACAACCGCCTCACCTTCAATCACGACAAGGGCGGCCACCTCGCCACCGTCGAACTCAACGGCAAGCTGCTCACGTCACACCTGTTCAAAGCTGGCCAGGAACACCAACGCC
>NZ_JACCQQ010000057.1:0-648 GCF_014268345.1 Pseudomonas sp. SWRI18 | reverse complement strand
CCCACGCTCAAGAATGACGTGCTGCTCGTCGTACCGATAAACCTCACTTTCGCCTACCGCATTGGTCGCCGAAACCAGCCGTCCAATGTCGTCATAGGCGTAGGAAACAACGTTCTGCTCCGTCACCCAGACAAACGGACCGTCGTCCACCGCCCGCTCAATCTGGTAATCCACCGCCACAATGCGGCCCGACGCATAGCGCAAAAACAGCGAACGCCCCACGCCGTTATCCAGCCGCTCAATGCGCCCCAAAAAATCCCGGGAAATCCGCAGCCGGTTGTCATACGCATCACTGATCGCTGTCAGCACACCGTCGCGAAAGTGGTAGAAGCGCGATGCCTGCGCCAGCACCAACTCATCGGGCGAAGCCCCCAAATAGATCGCCGCTTCCGCCAGGCTATTGGTAATCGCCGGTCGAGCAACAGTCGGCAAGGGCAGGGTGGTCGATCGGTTCTCGTGATCCGTCCACACCACCGAATCACCGGAAACACTCAGCCGATGCGATAAAGAATGACTCCACCCAAACCCCAATCCGCAGTCCACTTCCACCGCACTGGTGCGGTACAACCGTGTCCACTCAAACGGCAAAACCCCGTCCAGCACCCCATCGGTCAGCGTCAGCAATTCCTCGCCCGTGACCATCGACAC
>NZ_JACCQQ010000056.1:0-667 GCF_014268345.1 Pseudomonas sp. SWRI18 | reverse complement strand
CGGCATTGATGCGGCGGCTGATCAGGTGCAGGCCGTCGGCGTATTCGTAGCGGGTGACGTGGCCCAGTTCGTCGCGTTCGGAGGTGATTTTTCCGTAGGGGTTGTAGCTGTATTCCCGCGTGGCACCACCGGGTTGAGTCAGTTTCAGCAAGCGGCCTGCGGTATCCCACTGATACTGCGTCAGCCCGCCGCGTTCATCTTCGCGCGCAATTTGCCGGCCTAGATCGTCGTAGCGATAGCGCTTCACGCCGCCATTCGGCAGTTGCTCTTCAAGCAACTGGCCACGCGCATTCCACACTAAGCGATGACAGCTGTGATCGGGGTACCAAACGCTAATCAGTTGTCCGTATTTGTTGTAGCTGTAGTCGGTAGCATTACCGTCGGGATCGGTCCTGCGCGTAACGTCGCCCTGGTCATTACGCTCATATTTCCAAACCGCTTCGCCACGTCGCACCACCCGTACGAAACCGTTGTCATGCTCGTAGGTCGTCGGCTCATCGTCCCCCGGAAACAACGCCACCAAACGCCCGGCTTCGTTGTACTGATACGCGATGATTGCCCCGAGCGGGTCCTGCTCAACCGTCAGCCGGCCTTTGTCGTCATAAGATTTGAAGTGCTGGGCACCATCCGGATCGACGCGCTGTACCAGGCGCGCCCGATCATCGTG
>NZ_JACCQQ010000055.1:0-917 GCF_014268345.1 Pseudomonas sp. SWRI18 | reverse complement strand
CCCGCTACGAATACGCCGACGGCCTGCACCTGATCAGCCGCCGCATCAATGCCGACGGCACCCAGGTCAACTACCGCTACGACAACGCCCGGCTGCTGCTGACCGAAATCGAAAACGAAGTCGGCGAAACCTACCGACTCCAGTACCACAACAACGGCCTCATCCAGCAGGAAATCGGCTTCGACGGCCAGCGCACCGCCTACGTCTACGACCTCAACGGCAACCTGCAGGAAAAAACCGAACACGGCGACGACGGCAGTCAGCTAATCACCTGCTACAAACGCGACCATGCCGGACGCCTTGTAAGAAAAACCCTGCCCGACGGCAACATCATCGAGTACGCCTACGACCGCCAAGGCAATCTCCTCAGCGTCGACGACGGCCATTGGTTTTTAGCCTACGAATACGATCCACAAAACCGCCTCACCGCCGAGCACCAAGGCTGGGGCACCCTGCGCTACGGCTACGACGCCTGCGGCCAGCTCCAAAAGCTGCGCCTGCCCGACAACAACCGCCTCACCTTCAACCACGACAAGGGCGGCCACCTCGCCACCGTCGAACTCAACGGCAAGCTGCTCACGTCACACCTGTTCAAAGCTGGCCAGGAACACCAACGCCAACAAGGCCAACTGATCAGTCGCTACCACTACGACGATCAACAGCGCCTGCACGCCCACGCCGTCACCCAACAGAACAACTACGTCTACCAACGCCACTACGACTACGACAACTCCGGCAACCTCACCCGCCTCAACGACACCCGCAAAGGCGAACACCACTACCACTACGACCCACTAAACCGCCTCACCCGCGCCGATCACTCACAAGGCGAACACGAAAGCTTCGCCCACGACCCGGCCGGCAACCTGCTCATGCAAGACCGCCCCGGCCCCGACATCGTCGCCGGCAACCGCCTG
>NZ_JACCQQ010000054.1:0-1001 GCF_014268345.1 Pseudomonas sp. SWRI18 | reverse complement strand
TGGGGCTGCCTCTTGATTCCGGTTATCGGCAAGTTCGTCCTATCCCCCATGGACGCCAAGAAGCCGGACGTCGGCAGTGTTTTCCGTGACTTGCGCCAGTGCCTGAACACCTTTGACGCATGGGCCGAGGGTTTCTGGACGGGTTCGGCGCTGGAAGTGGAGCAGGTGTTCAAAGTCGGTGACGAAGTCTCCCTCGTCGCTCCCGCGTCGTCTAAAGAACCCAGTCGCACCGTTGCCGTGTGCAAGGCCCAGGGCTCGCTGACGCTGGTGCACATGTTCGAGAGCACGCGGTTTGTGCCCATCGGCAACACGCCGGTGATGCTGCAGGCGATTGCCGCGGATGGCAGCCCAACGGGTGCGCCGATCCATCGAATGATTGGCCCCAGCGGCATTCTTCACATCAACGATTGCACCCGCGATCAGCCATACCAGATCACCTTTTATCCCAACGTTTCCAAGGATCACGTCAAGGCGCTGTATGCGTCTTATCAGTCGCTGATCGCGGGGCTGGACGAGCGTCTGCGCGAGGAATGGAAGAAGACCTTCAAGCCGCAATGGGACGAGTTTGCCAACGCCACGCCTTTCGAGCGCAGCGCCATGCAAGGGTTGGCGTTCTCGACCGGGATCGGCAAGGCGCTCTACAACCTTTGGGACGATCTTACGCAGCTGTATGAACTGCTGGCGGACCTCAAGGCGAACAGCCAGAAGCTGCTGCAATACCTCTCCCAGGCCGAACTTGATGAGCTGCTGAAGCTGGGCAAGGACGCCGTTGCCAAAGGCCTGCTGGTGCTCAGCGATGAGCCGCTGTTGTTCATCTACCTGTCAGCCATGGTGGCTTGGATACGCCTGCTGCCGCCGCCGCAGATGTACGAGTTGCTCGGCGAGATAACCGGCGAGGTGCTGATCAATCTGTTCCTGGCCTGGGCGACGCGGGGCATGGGGGTGCAGGTTCGGCTGGGGGTCCAGACGCTGGGGCCTATCAAGTCCGGGTGGGTGCGCAC
>NZ_JACCQQ010000053.1:0-1266 GCF_014268345.1 Pseudomonas sp. SWRI18 | reverse complement strand
AATGTGGGAGCAACTGTCTTGAAGGCTTTTAATTTGAATGTTATTGAAAGGCAGCAAGCATCCTACGGCCGCGTACCGTAAACGATCACTGAAAACGCGCTGGCTGTTGCTAGACGGCGCGTTCTTTCCACTCAGCCCCATCTCGAATCATGGCGTTCAGCCGTATCAGCAGCACTCGCATACACGCGATCAGTGCTACTTTCGCGCACTTGCCTTTCTGACGCAGCGCCTCGTACCTAGCCTTGAACTCAGGTTGTCGCTGAATGACCACCCAGCAAGCCATGTACATCGCTCTGCGCGCTGCAAACCGGCCACCCCCAATACGACGTGCTCCCTGATGGTTACCGCTGTCGTCGTTGTATGGCGCTACGCCTAGGAGTGCCGCGATCTCGCGACGTCCAACCTCTCCAAGCTCAGGTACATAAGCCATTAGGCTCGCTGCCGTCACAATCCCAATTCCTTTGACCGAGCACAGCCGGGCAATTTTGTCGCGATCCAAGACTTGGGCGCTTTGGCGAATCAGGTTGTTTAATGCCTTTATCGCCTGGGTCAGATAGTCGATGTGGCTTTGCAATAGCGGCTTCACCAGGTCAACAGAAGCCGTTTTCAGGCGTCTAACATCATCGCTTTGCTGCTGAACAAAGTTTTCGCGCTGCTGGATCAGTGCACGTAAGTTATCTTGCTCGACATTGGTGATTCGACTGTCGGAATCCTTTACGACGTGCGCAAACTCTGCCAAAAGACGAGCATCTATCGGGTCGGTCTTGGCGCGGTAACCCATTGCTTTTGCGAAGCTTTTGACTCTTCTAGGGTTTATCCGCAAAACATCCAGACCAGCTGCTTGAAGTGATTTCATGGCAGCTCTTTCGTAGCCACCGGTCGCTTCCAACAGCACGCGACGGACGTTGTAAGGCTTGAGCCAATCAATCAAGGCCTTAAACCCTGCACAGTTATTGGCATAGCTCATGCCGATGTCTTCTGGAAGGATCCGAATTTCGAGACTGTCTTTTGAAACATCAATGCCTAGGTAGGAAAACATAGCCAAATCCTCTTACACTCAAGGTGAGAGCGCTCTGGCTTGGCCCACGCTTGTAACTGTTCGAGGTGGGCTCGTTCAACTGTTCGGGCTCATGTCCAGAGCGGAGAGGTGAGTGGCAGCATGGGCTCCCACACGTGCTTTAAGCACTCCGGGCATTCAGCTTGCCACTCACCGCTCTCACCCACAGTCTAATCCTTGCCCAAGACACAAGCGGGCTTGCTCGCGAA
>NZ_JACCQQ010000052.1:0-2131 GCF_014268345.1 Pseudomonas sp. SWRI18 | reverse complement strand
GTCTATAATTCGCCCCACTTCCGGCGCAGTCGAAACGGAAAACTCCTTGGTAAACAAAGAGTTATGCGAGATTCGACAGCGACCTGCTTCAGTTCATCGAGGCCCAGAAGGAGTTGGTAGAGCGGTGTTGTCTGGCTCTATTAACGTTTCGATCTTCTCGGTCGAAAGCGGAGAAAAAGAGGTGTTGACAGCAGCGTGTAACGCTGTAGAATTCGCCTCCCGCTGACGAGAGATCGGAAGCGCAAGTGGTTGAAGTTGTTGAAGAATTCTTCGAAAACTTCTGAAAATAATCACTTGACAGCAAATGAGGCTGCTGTAGAATGCGCGCCTCGGTTGAGACGAAAGATCTTAACCAACCGCTCTTTAACAACTGAATCAAGCAATTCGTGTGGGTGCTTGTGGAGTCAGACTGATAGTCAACAAGATTATCAGCATCACAAGTTACTCCGCGAGAAATCAAAGATGTAACCAACGATTGCTGAGCCAAGTTTAGGGTTTCTTAAAAACCCAAAGATGTTTGAACTGAAGAGTTTGATCATGGCTCAGATTGAACGCTGGCGGCAGGCCTAACACATGCAAGTCGAGCGGTAGAGAGAAGCTTGCTTCTCTTGAGAGCGGCGGACGGGTGAGTAATGCCTAGGAATCTGCCTGGTAGTGGGGGATAACGTTCGGAAACGGACGCTAATACCGCATACGTCCTACGGGAGAAAGCAGGGGACCTTCGGGCCTTGCGCTATCAGATGAGCCTAGGTCGGATTAGCTAGTTGGTGAGGTAATGGCTCACCAAGGCGACGATCCGTAACTGGTCTGAGAGGATGATCAGTCACACTGGAACTGAGACACGGTCCAGACTCCTACGGGAGGCAGCAGTGGGGAATATTGGACAATGGGCGAAAGCCTGATCCAGCCATGCCGCGTGTGTGAAGAAGGTCTTCGGATTGTAAAGCACTTTAAGTTGGGAGGAAGGGTTGTAGATTAATACTCTGCAATTTTGACGTTACCGACAGAATAAGCACCGGCTAACTCTGTGCCAGCAGCCGCGGTAATACAGAGGGTGCAAGCGTTAATCGGAATTACTGGGCGTAAAGCGCGCGTAGGTGGTTTGTTAAGTTGGATGTGAAATCCCCGGGCTCAACCTGGGAACTGCATTCAAAACTGACTGACTAGAGTGTGGTAGAGGGTGGTGGAATTTCCTGTGTAGCGGTGAAATGCGTAGATATAGGAAGGAACACCAGTGGCGAAGGCGACCACCTGGACCAACACTGACACTGAGGTGCGAAAGCGTGGGGAGCAAACAGGATTAGATACCCTGGTAGTCCACGCCGTAAACGATGTCAACTAGCCGTTGGGAGCCTTGAGCTCTTAGTGGCGCAGCTAACGCATTAAGTTGACCGCCTGGGGAGTACGGCCGCAAGGTTAAAACTCAAATGAATTGACGGGGGCCCGCACAAGCGGTGGAGCATGTGGTTTAATTCGAAGCAACGCGAAGAACCTTACCAGGCCTTGACATCCAATGAACTTTCCAGAGATGGATTGGTGCCTTCGGGAACATTGAGACAGGTGCTGCATGGCTGTCGTCAGCTCGTGTCGTGAGATGTTGGGTTAAGTCCCGTAACGAGCGCAACCCTTGTCCTTAGTTACCAGCACGTTATGGTGGGCACTCTAAGGAGACTGCCGGTGACAAACCGGAGGAAGGTGGGGATGACGTCAAGTCATCATGGCCCTTACGGCCTGGGCTACACACGTGCTACAATGGTCGGTACAGAGGGTTGCCAAGCCGCGAGGTGGAGCTAATCCCACAAAACCGATCGTAGTCCGGATCGCAGTCTGCAACTCGACTGCGTGAAGTCGGAATCGCTAGTAATCGCGAATCAGAATGTCGCGGTGAATACGTTCCCGGGCCTTGTACACACCGCCCGTCACACCATGGGAGTGGGTTGCACCAGAAGTAGCTAGTCTAACCTTCGGGAGGACGGTTACCACGGTGTGATTCATGACTGGGGTGAAGTCGTAACAAGGTAGCCGTAGGGGAACCTGCGGCTGGATCACCTCCTTAATCGACGACATCAGCTGCTCCATAAGTTCCCACACGAATTGCTTGATTCATTGAAGAAGACGATAAGAAGCAGCC